>JAPOVS010000041.1 GCA_026708055.1 bacterium
ACGAGAAGACAAGCTCATGCCCCCCACCCACGCCCAACGACTCGCCGACCACTTCCCGAACACACAGCTCGCCTGGATCGACGACAGCTACACCCTCATCCCCATCGACCAGCCAGAGGCCCTGACCGACCACCTCCACACCTTCCTCGGCAGGCACGAGTGAAGCGCGAAGCCCGTCGTCGGTGCCGGAACAGCACGAACTCGTGTCAGGATCTCGTTACACTTTTCTGACATGATTGGGTCGATCGCAGAACGGGTCGCCGATCACGTAGCGGCATTGCCAGAGCGGTCGTTTGTGGCGGTTCGCGACGTTGACGGATCGCGCACCGCTGTTGACGCGGCGTTCTCGCGCTTGGCCGCCGCCGGCGACGTCTTGCGTATCCGCAAGGGCCTCTATTGGAAGGGGACGCCAACGACGTCGGGCGTTTCGCCTCCCCGGGTCGAAGAAGTCGCTCTGGCGCTCGGTGGACCGGGCTCCGGTCCGGCAGGGATCGCGGCTGCGCGCTGGCTGGGTCTCACATCGCAGGTGCCCTCGACGTACCTGACCGCGGTTCCTGCCCGAGCGCCAGCACCATTCCCGGGTATCCGTTTCTCGCAGCGCCCAGTCGAGCGGCTGCTCGATTCGTTGACACCGTCGGAAGTCGCAGTCCTCGAAGTTCTGCGGATGGGGCCGGCTGTCGTGGAGAACGACTGGCAGGACCTGCCCGAACTGATCGCCCGGCTTGCTGCGGAGGGCACGGTACGCCTCCCGATTCTCGATCGGGCAATAGCCGAAGAACCTCACCGCGAGGCTCGCTCGCGCTGGGCCGAGATCCGCCACACGCTTCAAGTGCCGTCAACGATTCCGCGCCGTGAGCACAGCCAGAATGGTCCCCTGGCTGCGCCGCCGGCAGCGCTACCGGCGATCACCGCAGAGGTGGGCGTCCCGGTAGCAGAGCGTGCCCTCACTGAGGCGCTCGATGAGTTCGCTCCCGGGATTCTCGCGCCGGGCCCCGGTCGCTCGCTCATCCACATGCGGGAGGTCGAACTCGGCACCGGCAGACCGGACGCGGTCTTGGTGGTCGTTTCACCAGCAGGTCTAGAGGCTCGCCGCGAGAAAGGTCTGAGACTTCCCTCGCTGGCCCACGCGCGGGTCCTCGAATCGATCCGGACCGGGGCTCCATCCGGCTACTCGCGGCACTACTCCATCCAACTGATGAAATCGCTGCACGAAATTGGCTGGCTAACACGACGCAACCAGGTCCGCACACCAACCAGCCTTGTTGCAAGTTCTCTCGTTGTTGAAGCCAAGATCTCGAATTGGCGCAGAGGCATTGGTCAACTCGCGAAGGCTCGGTGGGCATCTCATGACGGTGCGTTACTCATGCCCATGGAGAATCAGCATCGAGTCTCGAGGGCCGCACTTCGACATAACCGACTGGGACTACTCGTCGCGCGCCCTGATATCGTCGAGTGGCAAGTCAGATCGAAGCCCGTTGAACTCCGGTGGATGGCAGACCTGTGGTTGGCTGAGCTAGCAATTCGGTCTCTGGAGACTGGTCAGGATTAGAGTTCCTCCGCGACAGCGAAGGCATCGATCGCCTCAAGCAAAGCCCTTAGACCGCTTGAATGCGTTGCTGAGACAGCCGCACGTGACATCGCAATCTCCTCGTGGAGATCAAGAGCATCCTCCACCCTTTGGCGTATCGATGCAATTCGCACCGACACATCAGATTCTCGGTCGACTACCTGGTGAAGGCTCGCCATCGCCAACAAATGCTGATTCCATGACTCAACAATTCCCCATTGCCCCTCCTCCCTTAGTCTTCGCCGAAGCTCACTGTCCGGGAAGACCCGTGGCCCATCACGCCAGCGCACAGCGTTTATCGCTTCGCTATTCCACTCGATCGTGCTCAGCAGCTGCTCGACAAAGATGCGAGGATTCGCTTGGCGACCTCCGCTCTTGGGTATCCACTTGTCTGTCGTCCACCTGCGTAGCGAGTGATACCACCCCGTAGCTGCACCAGCGGCACCAACGGAAACTCCCAGCACACCGGCCAAGTCGGAATAGCCCCAGATCACCTCGTAGTGATTCAGTTCAGCGAGCGTGTAGATCACTCGTAGCACGTTCGTCAACCGCTCGGAATCCCAATGCACCGGATATCCCTGGGCCGATGTACCGACTATGAGATAGATCCCGTCGGCGTCGAGAGTAGTAAGTGCGTCGAGGTAACGTAGGGTGCTATCCCAGTCGGCGAATGCGGCATCCTCAGCTACTAGCGATAGGTAGACAGGTAGTTCCGTCAGCTCAATTGTTGCGCGCGCGTACTGCAGGCTGACTGGTGCCCATACGTCCCCAAAGGAAGCAAGATAGGGGGCAGGCGATACGACATGGTGAATGCCGAAATCTCGATTGAGCGTGACAACGGCTTGGCAGTGTCGGGCAATCTCGTCTGGTGAGAGGAACCATGAAATCTCCCCGAGTTCCAAGCCGTGGTGGCTATGACAACGCGCTACCGCCCCAGAGATTGTGTGAATGTAGAGTTGGGGATCCAGCAGAACCTCGATGCCTCGAAGCTGCGCCGAAGCTACTGTCGACATGAGCGTCGAGTGTTCCTCATCAGCGGGGCTGAGGATCACACCAGTGAGGAGGTCGGAATCAGCCACCGTGTCAATCTTGTCGGCCTTTCCGTACCCGTGTTGGATCCAGAACGTCATCCGAGTGTCTCGATTTCTGATCGTAGGTGTTCGAAACGGCGATATCGGCGGCTCATTGACGGATCCAACAGTCTACGCAACACATGTCTCATGTGACCTGACACATGAACCGCGTCGAGGGCACCATCATTCCACTGACAGTTCTTCAGCCTGTCGTAGTAACCGTGGGGATCCCCGGGGTTGAAGGGATGGACACCGGTCAGCGACACGAAGATTACGAGGCCAATGAGAAAGAGATCGGTGCGAAAATCAATTGAGCTGTGCAGTCGCATCTCGAATTGCTCCGGCGCAGCATACATCGGCGTCCTCGGCGAACTCCCCCAGCTGTCGGTCAACGGAGTGAGATCTTGGAAGTATGCGATTCCCAGATCGAGGAGCACCGGCCGCTTGGAGGCGTCGAAGACAATATTGCTCGGCTTGATATCGCGATGAACCGTGTTGTGGCGGGCAAGGGCCTCCGCAGCATCGACGAGTCCTCGTAGCAGGTGCGCGCAGTCGGCTTCGGGCCACGGCCCATCGAGCCGATCGGCAAGCGAGCCACCGGCGAAGAATGGTTCGATGTACCAGACGTGCTGTTCGTCGCCGATTTCACGGATTCCAGGTCCTGCGACGATTCGTACGACACCGGGGTGGCTGATCGCCCGCATGCCCTCGATCTCTCGTCGGATGCGTTCAGGGAGACCGATTGATCCCTCCAGTGGATCCTCCTGAACTGGTTCGCGAACCACCTTCAACACCAACGGCTCCTCCGCGCGGATCAGGAATGCGGACTTCATGCCACCTTCGCCGAGCGGCGTCGGGTCGACGACGTGCTCGTGGAAGGCAGCCACCACGTCGGCGATGGGTAGCGGGTTCGGCACATTCATGTCTCCAAAACATATCGGAGATATCTTACTATCCCATACATCAAGGGAGATCTAGCAAACTCATTGTTAGGGTTGACCAGGCACTGTAGATGGCGGGAGGCCGCGAGAGCGCCGAGCAGACCGAGACACTGACTCGCCCAGGCACGGAGCCGGTACCGCGATCCCCATCTCCCCGTGACCCTCGGCGTCCTGCCCGGGCGGCGGGTTCCCGAGGAGCTGTTCAGGAACTGGAGCGGTCCGCTGCGCCACAACCCCAAGGTCCGCCCCGACCTACCCCCGTCACGTCCCCGAACCGGCAACTGCTCGCCTGGGCCGATCGATACGCACCTCGACGAGGCCTTCGCCGAGCACTTCTGCGGTCCGCTGCCCGACGTCGTCAACGCCGAGCAGCAGTTCACGATCGTGGCCTCGGAACTCGACCCGACATCGGATCGCATCATCGAGTTCCTGGCAGAGTCCTACGACGTGCCGATCAACGCCGTCCTCTTCCGCCACTTCGCCGACGGCGGCCACGAGCACCTGGCCCCGACGTGGCTACTCGATCCCCAGCAGGTCCAGGACAAGGCGGCTCGACCGTCGCGCCGCAAACTTCGCCCGTGGAACGGCCGGGACTTCTACGTGATCCTCGGTCGGGCCGAGCCGGGCGATCCCCGC
>JAPOVS010000042.1 GCA_026708055.1 bacterium
CCGCTTCGTGGCCACCGAGCTGCTGCGCAACGCCAACATCGCCGCCGGCGGGGTGCTGCCGGGCTGCCAGGACACCGGCACCGCCATCATCAAGGCCCGCAAGGGCCAGCAGGTGCTCACCGCCGGCGACGACCGGGTCGCCATCTCGCGGGGGGTCTTCGACACCTACCGCACGTCCAACCTGCGCTACTCGCAGCTCGCCCCGCAGGACATGTTCAGCGAGCGGAACACGGGCAACAACCTGCCCGCCGAGATCACCATCGAGGCCGTCGGCGGCGAGGAGTACAAGTTCCTGTTCATCGCCAAGGGCGGCGGGTCGGCGAACAAGAGCTTCCTCTACCAGCAGACGCGGGCCGTGCTGAACCCCGACAGTCTGCTGGACTTCCTGGATGCGGAGCTGCGCAAGATCGGCACCGCCGCCTGCCCGCCCTACCACCTGGCGGTGGTGATCGGCGGCACCTCCGCGGAGTACGCCCTCCAGGTGGCCAAGCTGGCCTCGGCGCGCTACCTGGACCACCTCCCCCCCGACGGCTCCCCCGGCGGCCGGGCCTTCCGGGACACCGGCTGGGAGGAGCGCATCCTGGAGCTCACCCGGCAATTCGGCATCGGCGCGCAGTTCGGCGGCAAGTACTTCTGCCACGACGTGCGCGTCGTGCGCCTGGCCCGCCACGCCGCCTCCTGCCCCGTGGCCATCGCCGTGTCCTGCTCCGCCGACCGCCAGGTGCTCGGGCGGATCGGTGCCGACGGCGTGTTCCTCGAGGCGCTGGAGACCGACCCGGCCCGCTTCCTCCCCGAGACCACCGACGAGAGCCTGTCGACCGACACGGTCGCCATCGACCTGGACCGCCCGATGGACGAGATCAGGGCCACGCTCTCGGCGCACCCGGTACGCACGAGGGTGTCACTCACCGGGACGCTCGTCGTCGCCCGGGACGCCGCCCACGCCCGCATCAAGGCCGCCTTGGACGCCGGCGGGGAGATGCCGGACTATCTGCGCCGCTACCCGGTGTACTACGCCGGGCCGGCCAAGACCCCCGAGGGCTACGCCTCGGGCTCCTTCGGCCCCACCACGGCGGGACGCATGGACAGCTACGTCGAGCAGTTCCAGGCCGCCGGCGGGAGCCTGGTCATGCTGGCCAAGGGCAACCGTTCACGGGCCGTGACCGACGCCTGCGCCACCCACGGCGGCTTCTACCTCGGCTCCATCGGCGGCCCCGGCGCCCGCCTGGCCGCCGACTCGATCCGCGCCGTGGAGGTACTCGACCACGCCGACCTGGGCATGGAGGCCGTCTGGCGCATCGAGGTGGAGGACTTCCCGGCCTTCATCGTCATCGACGACAAGGGCAACGACTTCTTCGCCGAGGTCTCCAAACCTCTCAGAATCCGCCGCTGAACAGGGCCTCACGGCCCCGACGCCGCCGCCCGGTCAGGCGAGCGCCTCGCCGATCGTCTGGACCAGCAGCCTGGTCACCACGTAGGGGTCGGCATTGGCGTTGGGCCGGCGATCCTCGATGTAGCCGCGCCCGTCCTGGTGCACCTGCCAGGGGATGCGCACCGAGGCGCCCCGATCCGACACCCCGTAGCTGTAGGTGTCGTAGCGCTCGGTCTCGTGCGCGCCGGTGAGGCGGAGTTCGATGCCGTCGCCGTAGCCCGCGATGTGCTCCTCGGGCTTGCCGGCGGCGCCCAGCGCCTCGGCGGCGGCCACCACGGCCTCGTAGTTCCGGCGCATGGAGGCGGTGGACACGTTGGTGTGCATGCCCGCGCCGTTCCAGTCGCCCTGCATCGGCTTGGCCGCCAGGCTGATCTCGATCTCATGGTCCTCACCGGCGCGGTACAGCAGGTAGCGCGCCACCCAGACGTGATCGCCCACCGCGAGCGGGTCCAACGGGCCGATCTGGAACTCCCACTGGCCGGGCATCACCTCGGCGTTTGTTCCGGAGATCGCCAGACCTGCGCCGAGGCACCAGTCGGTGTGCTGCTCCACCACCTCGCGCCCGTGGATGCGCAACGCACCCACCCCGCAGTAGTACGGCCCCTGCGGGCCGGGGAAGCCGTTGGGGGGGAAGCCCGACGGCCACTTGGTGACCGGGTCCAGCATGGTGTATTCCTGCTCGAGCCCGAACCAGAACTCCTGGTCACCGTACTTGTCCAGGATCGCGCGCGTCTTCGCCCGCATGTTGGTGGGGTGCGGCTCCATGGTCTCGGGCAGGAATGTCTCGCTCATCACCATGATGTTGTCGCCGCCTCGCAGCGGGTCGGGACAGCTGAAGACCGGCTTCAGCACGACGTCGGAGTCGCTGCCCTCCGCCTGGTTGGTGCTGGAGCCGTCGAAGCCCCAGATACCGGGTTCCTCACCGTCGGCGAGGACCCTCGTCTTGGATCGCACCTCGGCGGTGGGCACCGATCCGTCCACCCATATGTACTCAGCCCTGTAGGCCATGGTCTTGCTCCTTGCGTGCGCCGACTCGACCCGTCGGCAATGGCGGATGGGGGAAGCAGAAGAGATCGCCGCTGATCCCGGGGGTCGCCGGGCGACCGATGGCCGGCACCCCCGCCGGTGGCACGATACAGAGAACTGCGTGGAATCAAGCGCGACCGCAAACGACTCGTCGCCGCCGTGCCGCGCGCGGTGGCCCGATGACTCGCAGGCCGCGGCGACGACGGATGACTCAGTTGATGGCGCGCTCCCGGTCGGCCCAGTAGGGGGCGCGGAGCTTGTACTTCTGGAGTTTGCCGGTGGCGGTGCGCGACAGAGCCTCCCGGAACTCCACCGAGGTGGGGCACTTGTAGTGGGCGAGGTGCTCGCGACAGTGGTCGATCAACTCCTGCCCGGTGACATCGGCCCCGGGGGCCGGCACCACCAGCGCCTTGGGGGTCTCGCCCCAGCGCTCGTGGGGCACGCCGATCACCGCCACCTCCGCGACAGCGGGATGGGCGAACAGGCAGTCCTCCACCTCGATCGAGGAGACGTTCTCGCCGCCACTGATGATCACGTCCTTGCGCCGGTCGGTCAGCACGAGGTACCCGTCGCCGTCCAGGTAGCCTCCGTCGCCGGTGTGGAACCAGCCGCCGGCCAGCGCCTCGTCGCTGGTCTCGGGTTGCTCCCAGTAGCCCTCCATGACGTGGTTGCCCCGGGCCTCCACCTCGCCGTCGGCCGAGACGCGCACGCTGATGCCCAGCGCCGGCACGCCCTGGCGCACCAGCCGCTCGGCCCGCTCGGCGGGTGCCAGGTCGTCCCATTCGGGGCGCAGCCGGTTCATGGTCAGGTACGGCGCCGTCTCGGTCAGCCCGTACAGCTGCATGCACTCCCAGCCCAACTCGGTCTCCATGCGTTCGATGGTGCGCCGCGGCGGGGGCGCTCCCGCCACGGTCATGCGCACGGTGCCCGAGCCGGGGATGGGTCCCTGCCAGTCCTCGGCGGCCGCCAGGACCGCCGCCACCACCGCCGGCGCCCCGCACAGGTAGGTGACCCCGTGGCGCTGGATGCGCCGCAGGATCTCGGCGCCGTCGATCTTGCGGATCACCACCTGCGTGGCGCCCACACCGGTCAGCGCGTACGGCATGCCCCAGCCGTTGCAGTGGAACATGGGCAGCGTGTGCAGGTAGACGTCGCGGTCGCTCACCCCGGCGCTCCAGCCGAACGTCACGGCGTTGAGCCAGATGGTGCGGTGGGTGATCTGGACGCCCTTGGGGCGCGCCGTGGTGCCGCTGGTGTAGTTGATGGCGGCGGTGGCATCCTCGTCGGGCTCCCAGGGGCGCGGCTCGACATCGCTGCCGGCGAAGAGCGCCTCGTCGGCCTCGGATCCGATGATGAAGCGGTGCTCGCAGTCCACGCCGGCCAGATCGTCGGCCAGTTCGGGGTCGATCAGCAGCATCCGGGCCCCGCAGTGCGAGACGATGTAGTCCACCTCGGCGGTGTTGAGACGGAAGTTGACCGGCACCGAGATCCGCCCCGCGGCGCTGACCCCCAGCATGGTCGTGACCAGCCGGGCGGCGTTGTGCGACACGATCGCCACCCGTTCTCCGGTACCGAGCCCGAGACGGTCGAGGGAGGCGGCCAGCGCCCGCGTCCGTGCCGCCACCTCGCCGTAGCTGAGCGTCCCCCAGCTCGGCGCCGGCTGGTCGGGTTCGTCGATCAGCGCCGGGCGGTCGGGATAGACGTGCGCCGCCCGGTCGATGAAGTCCCCCACGGTCAGCGGTACTTTCATGCGCCCTCCCGCTCGCCCGAGTCGTGACTGCCCGACTCGCGACCGGACCTGCAATCTAGCCTTGACGCCCGGCGGCCTCGGCGCCGGGCGGAGCCACCGGAGACGGTGTGGCGGCGCCGCGGTCGCGGCGGCCGGGACCGCCGGACAACGGACTCGAGACCCACCCGGAATCACGAACGAGACGCGGAATGACGATCAGGGAGCCGGAGGAACGACCATGACACGCCAACCCCTGGTGGCGGTGGAACCGCAGTGCTGGCGGCGGGATGACCTGGCGGGGGCGGTCAGCGCCGGCGGGGGGATCGTGGTGCCCCCCGCCGAGGCGGAGGGCCTGATCTGGGCCGACCCCCAGAACCCCGACCTGCTGGGTCCGGTGCTGCACGCCGCGCCGCAGTTGCGCTGGATCCAGCTGCCCTACGCCGGCATCGAGCCCTACCTGGCGTTCCTGGACGACGAGCGGCTCTGGACGTGCGGCAAGGGCGTGTACGCCGAGCCGGTGGCGGAGATGGCGCTGGGCATGCTGCTGGCGGGGATGCGCGGCTTCACCAGCTACCTGCCGGCCCGGAGTTGGCTGGAGCCCGAGGGCCGCAACCTGCGCGACGCCGCCATCACGATCCTGGGCGGTGGCGGCATCACCGTCGAGCTGCTGAAGCTGCTGGCGCCGTTCGAGTGCGACACAACGGTGCTGCGCCGACATCCCGAACCGCTCCCGGACGCCGACGGAGTCCGGATCGTCGGGCCTGCGAGCCTCGACGAGGCGCTTGCCGGCACCGACGCCGTCGTCGTGGCGATGGCCCTCACCGCCGAGACCAGGGGCATCATCGACGCCGGGGCACTGGCGAGGATGCCGGAGCACTGCTGGCTCGTCAACGTGGCGCGCGGCGAGCACGTCGTGACCGATGACCTCGTGGACGCCCTGGGTGCGGGGACCATCGCCGGCGCGGCGCTGGACGTGACCGATCCTGAACCGCTGCCCGACGGCCACCCGCTGTGGGATCTGCCGAACTGCATCATCACCCCGCACGTGGGCAACACGCCCGAGATGGGGATGACGCTGCTGAACCGCCGGGTGACCGAGAACGTGCGCCGTTACGCAGCGGGCGAGCCGTTGCTGGGGCCGGTGAACACCGCCCTCGGCTACTGAACGCGCGGCACCGGCGGCGCGGACGGCCGCTGGTGCCGGACGGGGGGCTAGGACCCGCTGGGGATGCGCAACTCGATCAGCCGGCTGGCGCCGCCGTCGTGTCGGATGACCCGCAAGGCTCTCCCGCCGACGGCGTGCCGGGCGGGGCTGAAGGAGGCCGAATCCATCCAGAGTTCGACGGCCTCGAACTGCTCGATGTCGGCCGCCAGCACGGCCGGGTCCAGGCCGGCGGTGCGCTGGACCGCCCGGATGAAGATCCACAGCGCCTCGGCACCGGTGACCGCCCAGCCGACACGGTCCTCGACCTCCGCCAGACCACGGGGATCGACGTCCTGCGCTGCGTCCTCCGGCTCCCGGCGCAGATCGCCGGTGATGATCGAGGCGAAGTAGGCGTTCACCTGCGCGCTCGGGTCGTCGCCGAACGTGGACGCCTCGGTGATCACCGTCAGCGGTTCCAACCCGAAGACGCCGCGCTGCCAGGCCACGCCGTCCAGCGCCGCCGGCGCCAGCACCTCCGTGCCGATGCCCGCCGACCGCAGCAATTCGAACATCCGGATGCCGCGCCCGCCGACCGCGGCGCAGAGCACCACAGCGGGGTGATCGGCCACCCGTTCCAGCGCCCGGGCCGTTGCCCGCGCCCCGACGACGGGCTGCGCGGCGATCCAGAAGCGGTCGAATCCCAGTGTGAAGCCCCGCGTGCCTCCCAGCTCGGTGAAGCGGCGGTCGAAGCTGTCGCACATCTGAACGGCCTCGGCCTTGTCGGCCTCCACCAGGGTCGCCGCCGAGGAGATCCCCGCGTCGACGGCGTACTCGGCGAGCGCCCGCCCGTAGGCCTGCGCGGAGGTCCCGGCGGAGAACACCCGAGCTCGCCCCGTCGCCACCGTCGGCAGGGGCTCGGGCCCGCACGGCACGATCACGAGCGCGCCGGCGCCGTGGGCCGCCTCGCGTACCGGCCGGCTGAAGTACGGGTCGCAGGACGTGAAGATCACCGCCACGTCCCTGTCGATCAGCCGCCGCGCCGCGTCGAAAGCGGTGTTGAGCTCGGAATCCGAGTCCTCGAACAGCAACTCCAGAGGCCTCCCCAGCAGCCCGCCGGAGGAGTTGACCTGCCGCACCGCGTAGGCGAGGGCGTCGAGCACCGGGCCGTCGTGCGGTGCGAGTCGGCCGCCGACCGCCATGATCACACCGATCCTCACCGGCTCGGGACTCCCGGCCGTGCCGGCGTCCCGGGCGTCGACCCCGGCTGCCGGGGCGGTGGCCGCCGCCGACGTCACCCCCGTCGCGGCGACCGCCGGGGTCGAGCCGGTGTCCGCCGACGCCGGCTCGGACTGCTCGGTCGGATCGCCGGAACAGGCGGCGGCCAGCAGAGCCGCCACCGTCAGGACTGCGGCGACTCCATGGCGGCTGCGCACATCACGGAGGCTACGCCCCGAAGACCCCGGAGCGAAGGAGGCGAGGGCGGCCCTGAGGGCGACGCGGCGGGGAGCGGAGGAGGGTGGCGGGGCGGGAAGCCGCCCGGGGCGTTGCCGGCCGGGGCGACCGTCAGCCCGCCACGAGCGCCCGCAGCGACTGGCGCAGCGAGCCTGCGGTGGCGATCACCGCCGACGGCTCGTAGCCGCAGTGCGCCATGCAGCTGGCGCAGCGCTCGTCGCGACCGCGCCCGTAGCTGTCCCAGTCGGTCGTCTCGAGCAACTCCTGGTAGGTCTCGGCATACCCGTCCGCCATGAGGTAGCAGGGCCGCTGCCAGCCGAACACGGAGTAACTGGGGATCCCCCACGGGGTGCACTGGTAGTCCACCTTGCCCTCGAGGAAGTCCAGGAACAGCGGCGAGTGGTTGAGGCGCCAGCGCTTGCGGCGCCCGTCGGCGAAGGCCTCCCGGAACAGCCGCCTGGTCTCGGCCACCTGCAGGAAGTGCTCCTGGTCGGGGGCCTTCTCGTAGGCGTAGCCCGGGGAGATCATGAGCGAGTCCACCCCCAGGTCGTCGTTCAGGAAGTCCAGAACGCCGCGCACCGACTCGGGCGTGTCGGTGTTGAAGAAGGTGCTGTTGGTGGTGACCCGGAAGCCGCGCTTCTTGGCGTCCCGGATGGCTTCGACCACTTCGTCGAAGACGCCCTCCCGAGCCACCGCGATGTCGTGGCGCTCGCGCAGCCCGTCCACGTGCACCGCCCAGGAGAAGTAGGGCGAGGGCTTGAACTGGTCCATCCGGCGACGCAGCAGCACGCCGTTGGTGCAGAGGTACACGAACTTCTTCCGCTCCAGCAGCGCCTCCACGATGTCGGCGATCTGCGGATGCAGCAACGGCTCGCCCCCGGCGATGGAGACCATCGGCGCGCCGCACTCCTCCATGGCGCCCACGCACTCCTCGACGCTGAGACGCTTGCGCAGGATCTCGGTGGGGTGCTGGATCTTGCCGCAGCCGGGACATGCCAGGTTGCAGGCGAACAGCGGCTCCATCTCCACGATGAGTGGGTACTTGTGGCGGCCCCGGAGCCTGTTGGCGGCCATGTAGGCGCCGACCCGGGCCGCCTGTCGAAGCGGGATGCCCATCAGGAACCACCTCCAGGGGCTGCTCTCTCCAGCCCTCGCCATCTGTCGGGTGCGATCGGTGTCTCCCGGGAATTCAGCGTCGCGGCGATCCGGGAGATGACCGCCAGGGCCCGACGCGCCCGCCACGGTAGCGACAACGACACCAGCTCCGCGGCCGGCGTGTCGCAAACGACCCTGACCACCGCCAACGGCGCCGGATCGGCAGCCAGCAGCCACCACGACTCCATGTCGACGGCCAGGGTTCCGTCGCCGGCGAGGCGGCGGCGCTCCACCCCGCGCACGGTCCGGGTCACCGATCGCACCGGACCGCGCACCGCCGGGACGCCCGCCTCGCGCAGCCCGACCCGGATCGTCTCGGCCACCCGTCCCCAGGCGGAGCGATCGGGTCCGGGGCCGTGCACCACATCGGCCACGAGCACGTCACCGGGCTCGAGCGAATCGGTGACGGCGCCCGCCAGCCCCAGCACGATGGCTCCGGGCAGGTCCCCGGGGACCTGCCGCCGGGCCGCGAAGGCCGCGGCGCGGCGCGGCCCCATGCCGGTGCGCACCACTCCTGCGCTGCGGGCCCCTCGCCGCGCGGCCGCCGCCTCCAGGTGAAGCGGGCACCAGAATTCGAGGCTCACCGCCGCGGCTCCTCCCCGGCGGTGGCTCGCAGGAAGCGGCCCAGCGCCATGGTCGGGAACACCTGCCGGTAGAGGTGGTAGTTGATGTAGAAGTAGCCCTGGAAGCCGGTGCCGGTGTACTGGGGCTCCTCCCAGGTGCCATTAGGACGGCAGGCGCCGGCCAGCCACGCCACGCCGCGGCGGGTCGGCTCGCCGAACTCATCCGCAGCCATGAGCGCCAGCAGCGCCCAGGCGGTCTGGGAGGCGGTGGGGTCGCCGCGACCCCGCCAGCTGTCGGACTCATAGGACCGCAGATCCTCGCCCCAACCCCCTTCGGGGCCCTGCGTGGCGTGCAGCCAGCGCACGGCGCGGCGGATGCGGCGGTCGCTGGGCGGCACGCCCACCGCTCGCAGCGCCGGCAGCACCGCGCCGAGGCCGTACAGGTGGTTCACACCCCAGCGCCCGAACCAGGATCCGTCGCGCTCCTGGTCGAGCCACAGCCAGTCCACGGCGCGCCGCAGGCGGCGGGCGTCGACGGGAATGTCGGTGTGGGCGCGCACCCAGCAGAGCATCTCCACCACGTGCGCGGTGACGTCGGAACTCGGCGGGTCGATGACCTCGCCGAAGTCGCAGAATGGCAGTTGCTCGCAGAGGCGCCGGACGTTGTCGGCATCGAAGGCGGCGTAGCCGCCGTCGCTGCTCTGCATACCTTCGGCCCAGGCGACGGCGCGAGCGATCGCCTCGTTGGCGCGCTCGGGATCGGAGGCCTGGGCATGGCCCAGCGCCAGCACCACCTCGGCGGTGTCGTCGAGGTCGGGGTAGTTGTCGTTCTGGAACTCGAAGGCCCAGCCGCCGGGGGCCAGCTGCGGGCGCCGGGCCGCCCAGTCGCCGCGCACCCGCACCTCCTCGTCCAGCAGCCAATCGGCGGCGCTCACCATCGCCGGGTGGTCGCGGCGCAGCCCGGCGTCGCCGAGGGCAACGACCGCCAGCGCCGTGTCCCACACCGGCGACTGGCAGCACTCCAGCCAGCGCATGTCCCCGTCGCGCACCTCGTAGCTGTCGAAGCAGGACAGCGCCTTGGCCAGGATGGGGTGATCCAGGGCGTAGCCCCGCAGGTGCAGGGCGATGATCGAGTACACCCAGGGGGGCTGGATGCCGCCCCAGCAGCCGTCGGACTCCTGGCGGCGGATGATCCACTGCTCGGCGAGCTTCATGGAGGTCTCCCGCAACCGCCACGGGGCCCGGTCGTGGAACCTGTGGAGGGCCTTGTCGAGACGCTGGAAACAGCCGGCGGGGGTGCGGATCGACCGGGGCACCCGTTCGGGCGGCACCGCCCCGGTGCGCAACTCGGCCAGGTCGAAACCCAGCTCGACCTGCGGACGGTAGGTGCTCACGATGGTCAGCGGGACGATCGTCTGGCGGGCCCAGCAGGCGAAGTCGTAGATGTTCAGCGGGATCCAGCGCGGCAGCAGGATCAACTCGGGGGGGATGGCGGGCAGGTCCCGCCACGACCACTGCCCGAACAGGGCCAGCCAGACGCGCGTGAAGACGCGGGCGCACTCCGGACCGCCCAGGTCGCGCACGAACTCGGCGGCCAGGAGCATGTGCTCGGCGTCGGGGCTGTCGCCGGCGAGGCGCAGCGCCACGTAGGCCTCGACGGCCAGCGAGAGGTCCGAGGGGCCCCCGTAGTGGGACGACCAACCGCCGTCGGGACACTGCTTGGAGCGGATCCAGTTGGCCGTGAGAGCCAGGGTCTCGTCGTCGCAGATACCCAGGAACGTGCGCAGCAGGAGATCCTCGGCCTCGATCGCCACGTTGGTCTCCAGGTCGCCCTTCCACCAGCCCGCCGGGTCCTGCAAGCCCAGCAGCGCCTCAGCCGAACGCTGCAGGGCGTCGGCCGCTTCCCGTTCGAGCTCACCGGTGTCCGCCGGCGGCACGAGCCACGGCGGCGCGGCCAGCGAGTCCTTGGCCGTCGTCATGCACGAACCTCCGTGGGGGCCTTCACGCTCCTGTCCGGTCCTCTCGGCGCCATCGGTCCTAATGGTCCCGGTCGACGATGAACGCGGCCAAGTCCGCCAGCTCGGCGGCCGCCGCGGGGTCCACGTCGGCCGACGCCACCGCCTCGAGGGCATTCTCCATGCAACGCCGCGCCGCTGCGGCCGTGGCGGAGCGGCCACCCAGCTCTTCGATGAGCAGCGCCGCCCTCGCCAGATCCTCCTCGTCGAGGTGGTCCCGACTGTAGAGGTCGGCAAGTTCGCTTGCTCCCGCCTGCCCGGAGTTCAGGGCGACGGTCACCGGCAGCGAACGCTTGCGCTCGCGCAGGTCGTTGCCGGCGGGCTTGCCCGTGACCTCGGGACGGCCCCAGATGCCGAGCAGGTCATCGGCCGCCTGGAATCCCCGGCCCACCTCCTCGCCGTAGCGACGCAGCGCCCGCACCGTCGCCGCGGGCGCACCGGCCAGGATGGCCCCCACGGCGCCGGCGTGGGCCAGCAGAGCGCCCGTCTTGAGCGAGATCATCTCCCAGCAGTCGGCGACGCTGACGCTGGGCCGGCTGTGCAGGGTCATGTCCTGCGATTGGCCGGCGATCATGGCGGCATTGGCCCGCGCCAGGTCGGCGGCGGCCGCGGCCCGGGGCGGCGTCGTCTCGGCCAGCAGCACCTCGAAGGCCAAGGCCATGACCGCGTCGCCGATGATGACGGCGTTGTCGGTGCCGTAGACCTTCCAGACGGTGGGCCGGTGCCGGCGCTCGACGTCGCCGTCGACGATGTCGTCGTGGATCAGCGAGTAGTTGTGGATCAACTCCACCCCCACCGCGCCGGGGACGGCCACCTCGGGGGCCGCGCCGGCGGCCTCGGCGGAGAGCACGGCCAGCGCGCCGCGCACACCCTTGCCACCGGAGCCCTCGGGCAATGCGGCGCCCTGCGCATCGGTCCAGCCGAAGTGGTAGCGCACCGGGACGGCGAGCTCGCCCGGCAGGCGGTCCACCGCCTCGATGAGCGCCGGGCGAACCAGCTCGCCGGCCCGTGCGAGCACCGCCGGTGCCTGCCGGCTCATGCGGCCACCGCCGGCTCGGGCGCGCGCGGGGTCGCCGCGGCGAAGTCGGCGGCCAGTTGCGCCGCGTCCAGTCCGCTGCGCACCGCTCCCTCCATCGTCGCCGGCCAGCCCGTGTCGCACCAGGCGCCGGCCAGGAAGACACCCGGCAGGGCGGTGCGGCCGGTGGCGCGCAGGGCGTGCGACCCCGGTGCCCCGACGAAGGTGGCGGCCCGCTCGCGCGTGACCATCGACTCGGTGACCCGGGCGCCTGCCGCCGCCGGCAGCAGGCGCGCCATCTCGGCGCTGAAGTGCTCGACGAGATCCGCCGAACGGCGCCCGATGTGGCGCTGCGCCGCCGACAGCGAGATCGTGAGGCATTGGCGCCCGTCGTCGAGCCCGCCCGCGGCGGTGTGATCGAAGACGTACTCCACGTCGCTGCCCACCGCCGCGGCCATCGGCAGCTCGGTCACCGCTCGGTCATAGACCAGGTGCACGTTCACGATCGGCGAGGTGCCGAGCTCGCCGAGCCGGTCCTGGCCGGCGACGCTGCCCGGCGGCAGCAGCCCGGCGGCGGCGTCGTGCGGCACCGCCACAACCACGGCGTCCGCCTCCAGGTGCCCGCCCTCGGTGTCCACGACCGGGCGCCCCGCGGTCCCGCGGCGCACGCCCCGCACCGCCGCGCCCGTGCGCACCTCGCCGCCGGCGGCTTCCAGCGTGCGGCGGGCCGCCTCGCCGTGCAGGACCGACAGCGGCACCGTGGCCCAGCCGATGTCGGCGGCGTCGGAGCGGCTCAGCAGCCCCGTGCGGAACACCATCGCCGCCAGCTTGAGGGAGGCCTCGGCTGCGGGGACGTTCACCGTCGGCAGCACGATGAGGTCCCAGAAGGATGCCACCATGGCGCTGTCCTGGCCCCGGGCGGCCAGCCACTCGCCGAAGGTCAGCCGGTCCAGAGCGGCGTCGTCGGGATCCAGGCGGCGCAGCGCCAGCGCGGCGCGGACAACCGCCAGGCGCCGGCGACGGCTGAGATGCGGGTAGGTCGCCAGCGCCGCCAGCAGGTGCAGCGGGGCGGGACCTCTGGTGCGCCGGATCGCCCCGACCGGGCCGCCCGGGCGCAGCACCGGCACGTCCAGGCGGCTCTGCAGGTGCACGTCGGGAGCCGAGCCGATCCGCTCCAGGAGCCACCGGTACGCCTCGCAGCAGCGCATGAACACGTGCTGGCCGTTGTCGAAGGAGATGCCGCGGTGCTCGAAGGACCAGGTGGCCCCTCCCAGGCGCGGTCGCCGCTCCAGGAGGGTCACCGCGGCGCCCCGGTCGGCGGCCTCCACGCCGGCGGCCAGGCCGGCGAGGCCCCCGCCGACGACCACGACGCTCGGGCGGCGCTCGCTCACGGCCGCAGCCCCGCCATGCTGCGCAGCGCCACCAGGGCCTTCTCCCGGCCCGGGAGGCGGACACGCATGCTGAGCGGCCGTTCGGGGTGCGCCAGGATGCGCTCCAGCAACCGCCGGTAGATGCCCGCCATGGCGGCGGTGCAGGCCCGGCTGCGATGGTCCAGGTGGTCCAGCAGCACGAGCCCCCGCTCGAACCACGCCGCCGCCTGCTCGCCCACGTGGCGCACCAGTGCCGCGGTCCCCTCGGTCGGCGCCCACTCCCCCGGCCGGACGCCGAAGCGGGCACGGTCGGACTCCGGCAGGTAGATGCGCCCCATCTCGTGATCCTCGACGATGTCGCGCAGCATGTTGGTGAGCTGCAGCGCCACACCGAGCTCGTCGGCGAGCTGCGCCACCTCCCCGGACCGTGCCCGGGAGGCGCCGTTGCCGTCACCCTTGGTGCCGAAGACCCCCAGGGACAGCCGGCCCACCGATCCCGCCACGAGGCGGCAGTAGCGCACCGTGTCCTCCATGGTCTCGTAGCGGGTGCCGATGACGTCCTGCTGGCAGCCCTCGACGATCTCGTGCAGCACGCCGGTGGGGATCGGGTAGCGATCAGCGGCATCGGCGAGGCCCACCAGCACCGGGTCGGCGGGGTCGGGGACCTCGCCGGACGCCAGCGCGTCGATGGAGGCGTGGAACTCCCCGAGCGCCTCCAGCTTGCGGTCGGTGGGCCAGTCCCCGTCGCCGACGTCGTCGATGCGCCGGGCCATGGAGTACAGCGCCGCCATCGCCCGGCGCTTCGGCGCCGGCAGCAGCCGGATGCCGTAGGCGAAGTTGCGCGCCTCGGCCCAGGTGATCTCCTCGCAGCGCCGGTACGCCGCCTCGACACTCAGCGCCGTCATGCCGGACCCCGTCTCAGGATCGCCTCCAGGTACAGGGGCACGGCGCGGCGCAGCAGGCGCCAGGCGCCGGCTTTCCGGGTGGCGCCCAACACCTCCCAACCCGCCGCCTCGATGGCGTCCAGACCGGCGAGGCCGCCTGCCACGAAGCCGGTGACGGCGAGTCGCCCGAACCCGCGGAGCGAGGCCACGAGCGTCCTGCCGCCCTCCAGCAACTCCCGCGCCCGTGCGCATTCGAACGCCACGAGCCGGCGCAGCGGCTCGCCGGCCTCGGGGGCGAGCAGATCGGCGGGCGTGCAGCCGAAGCGCGCCATGTCCTCAGCGGGCAGGTAGACGCGCCCCGCGGCGGCGTCCTCGCCGACGTCCTGGAGGTGCTCCAGCACCTGCAGGCCGCTGCAGACCGCGTCGGAGGCTGGCAGCCGCTGGGGTGTGGCGGCCTCGAGAACGGCAAGGACGAGGTGGCCCACCGGGTTCGCCGACAGCGCGCAGTAGCCCAGCAGGTCCTCCCAGTCGCTGTAGGCGGTCTTGGTCTGATCCAGGCGGTTGGCCGCCAGCAAGTCGTCGAACGGCGTGCGCGGGATGGCGAATTCCTGCACCGTCACCGCCAGCCGGCGGAACACCTCATGGCGCGGCGCGCCGGCGTAAAGGTCGTCGATCTGCTGCTCGAGCCAGTCCAGCGCCGCCGAGCGGTCACCGCCGTAGCGGTCACCCAGGTCGTCCACCAGCCGGGCGTAGCCGTAGATCGCCTCCAGATGGCTGCGCAGGCGCCGCGGCAGCACTCCCAGGGCCACCGGGAAGTTCTCACCGGACGCCCGAGCCATGACGGCGTCGATGCCCGCGAATTGCTCGACAGGCTCGACCTGCTCGACCTGTCCGGAGGGCGCAGCCGGGACGGGTGCCGGCGGCCTCATCGAGCCGGTCCGATCCGCGGTGGGTTCGATGGCCACAGCACCCTCCAGTGGGACGGACCGCGCCGCTCGGTGCTTCTCCACGATGGCGCGCATTTTACACAACTACTGACCCAATGGTCCAAGTGTTGTGTTGGGTGCCGGCTGCGGGGCGGAGGCTGCTCCGATCGCACCGCGGCGCCGCCGGGATCCTCGGCCGGCGATGCACTCCACGGCGAACCGCATGCTCGGCGGGATCGGTGGACGGCGCGGGTCGTTACGGGCCGGCGAACGCGGGGGCGCCGGTCCCGGCCACCAGCCCGCGGAACACCTGCGTGATGGCGTCGAGGACCACCATGCCGGCGAGCGCCCGGTTGTCGGCGTCTCCGGGTCGCAGGATGTCGCCCATCTCGGCGACCAGCAGCCGGAAGGCGTCCCGCGCTTCGTTCACGTGGGTGGGCTCGTGCAGCGTGGCCCGCTTCGCCAGCTCCAGCAGGACCGGCAATCCCGGGCGCAGCGCCGTCGCGCAGGCCGTCCCCGCGGCCTTCAGGTCGGGCGGTTGGGGGCCTTGCTCCATTGCCTCGCGAAAGCGCGCCAGACTTTGCAGCACGACCCTCTCGGCGGCTCGAACGAACACCTGGCCCTTGGAGTCGAAGTGGCGGTAGAACGTACCCTTGGCGATGTTGGCGCCGACGCAGAGGTCGGCGACGCTCACCTCGCCGTAGCTGTGCAGGCCGAACGCCTCGATGGCGACGTCGAGGATCCGATCGGCGACGGCCGAGGTCCGGGGGGCGTCCCCGTCGGGCACCGGCGCCTCGAACCCTTCGGCGCCGTCGGCGAGGATCTCGGGCAGCACCTCGGCGATCCGCGCCAGGGGCAGCCTCTGGCGCCGGCGGAGATGGCGGATCACACGCAGCGCGTCGACGTGTTCGGATCCGTAGAGGAAGTGCTTGGCGGCGACGCGCACCGGCGGCGGGAGCAGTCCCCGCCGGAAGTAGTGGTGCACCGTCGAGGCCGGCACGCCGGTGCGGTCGGTGAGTTCAGCCATCGAGAATCTGTCGGTGCGCTGAACGTTCATCTTTCCCCTGCTCCGAATACTCCACCGGACGATAGTTCACTTCCCCGCGCGGGGGACAGGCGGCACGGCGGGCGCACGGCGAGGACAGGCCGGCCGGCGGGACCGCCCGCACCGTGAGCCGTCCCGCCCGGGAGACGACCGGGTGAGCACCCCCACCGCCGCCGGCGCCCGCCGACGCTGGGACCGGCAGATCCTCCGCCTGGCGGTCCCCGCCTTCGGGGCGCTGGTGGCCGAGCCGATCTACGTGCTGGTGGACACCGCGGTGGTGGGGCACCTGGGCACACCGCAGCTCGGCGGCCTGGCACTGGCCGGGCAGCTGCTGCTGAGCGTGTACGCCCTGTTCATCTTCCTGGCCTACGGCACGACCGCGGCGGTGGCGCGCCTGCTGGGCGCGGGCCGGCAGGCCGACGCGGCCCGCTGGGGGGTGCAGGCGCTGCTGATGGCGCTTGTCGTCGGCGTTGCCGCCGGGGGCCTGCTGTACGGGCTGGCCGACCCGCTGCTGAAGCTGCTGGGCGGCGAGGGCGAGGTACTCGCCCAGGCCCGCATCTACCTGCACATCAGCCTCGCCGGCCTGCCCGCCCTGATGATCACCCTGGCGGGCGTGGGCTACCTGCGGGGCGGCCTGGACATGGCCCGGCCCCTGAAGGTGGCGGTGTTCACGGCGGTCGGGAACCTGGTGCTGGAGCTGGTCCTGATCTACGGGCTGGGTTTCGGCATCGGCGCTTCGGCCGCCTCCACGGTGGCGGCCCAGTGGGCCGGGGCGGTGCTGTATACCTACTGGGTGCTGCGGGCGGCGCGCCCGCACGTGCGCAGCCTGCGTCCCGACCTGGCCGTGCTTCGCAGGCTGCTGGGCGACGGCGGCGCCCTGGTCACCCGCACGGCGGCCCTGCAGGGGGCCTTCGTGGTGGCGGCCGCGGCGGCGGCCCGCACCGGGCTCGCCGACCTGGGGGCGCACCAGATCAACGCCCAGCTGTTCGGCTTCTCGGCCCTGGCGCTGGACGCCCTCGCCATCGCCGCCCAGGGCATGATCGGCACCATGCTGGGCGCCGGCGACGCCACCGGCGCCCGCGGCGTGGGCCGGCGCGTCACCTGGTGGGGGCTGGTCTTCGGGCTGGTGGCCGCGGCGCTGGCGGTGGGGCTGCGCCCGGTGCTGCCGCAGCTGTTCAGCAACGACGCCGCCGTGGTGTCCCTGACGGGCTTCCTCATGCTGCACCTGGCGCTGATGCTGCCGATCAACGGCGTGGTCTTCGCCCTCGACGGGGTGCTGATCGGCGCCGGCGACCTGCGCTACCTGGCCGCCGCCATGGTGGGCGCCGCCGTGGTGTTCGTGCCCCTGGCGGTCGGCGTGCGCCTGGCCGACGCGGGCATCGGCTGGCTGTGGGGGGCGCTGGTGGTCTTCATGGTGGCCCGGCTGGCGGGGGTGGGCCTGCGCTTCATCGACGGCCGCTGGGTGCGCCTCGGGGGCCGCTGAGCCGGCCGGACCCGACCTGGGGGACCGGCGGCACACCTTCCGGAGCGCCGGCCGCCAGGCCGTCCAACTCCGGCAGCGGCTCGCGCTGGAGACGATCCATATGGCGCATCACCCGCTCGACCTCCCGGCGATGCCCCGAGCGACGAGCCGCGGCGATGCGTCGCTGGTAGCACTGCTCGCAGTCCGGGGTGACGGCGAGTCCCCGGAGCGTCGCCCAGCGCGCCACCTCCACCCGATCCAACTCCAGCGCCGCATCGGCCAGCCGGTGCGCCGTGCTGTCCACCAGGTACTCCACGTGGCTGCGCCAGGAGGCGTCGGCCCAGGAGAACGTTCCACCGCTGCCACCGCCGAACGGGGCGCCCCGGACCAGCCAGAGCGCGGCGCGCAGATACTCCAGGGCCTGCTGGGACGGGACCCGATCGGCGAGCCTCCGCCAGGCGGCAAAACGTTCCAGATCGGTGGTGACTTGCGCCGACAGCCGGTACACGCCGTCCGCGCCGAGATGGGAGAGATACGGCTTGCCGTCGGCGTCCCGGCCCAGGCAGACGCGAGCCCGTGACACCACGTTGGCGAACGTCTTGGGACTCGGAGGCGGCTCGCTGCGTCGCCAGAGCCAGCAGCGGAGCTTGTCGGCGGCCGCCCCATCACGATGGAAGGCCAGGTAGCAGACGAGATCGAGGGCGCGCTGGGAGGTGAACGGCGCCGCCGCCCCGACGGCCTGCACGACACCGAGCACCTGCAGTTCCACCGCGCCAGGGGAGGCGTCGGCGCGCAAGCCGGCATCCGGAGGCTCACCCGCCCAGCCGAAGCCACCGGTTCCGGGGCTCGGGGCAGCCGCCGCGATGCGCGGGTCCGGCACGGACGTCGGGGCGGGCGCGTCCTCGAACCGGAGATCCACACCCACGGGTTCCCAGCGAAGCGACCGTCCGATCACGTGCAGCGTCCAGCGGTCACCGGCTGCCCGGTGCGGCTCGGCACCCGCGGTCGGATACTGCGAGCGGGTCGCCGTCACAACCGCCAGTCCGGGACCGGCCAGGTCCACCAGGCGCGCCCGGCTCCGGGCGTCGCGGCCGTGCGGATCGATGATCACCAGCGGCCGTGGCGTGCCGCGCATACCGTGCCGGCGCAACTCGGGCAGCGGGGCCCACCGGGCCTCGGCGGCGTCGACTCTCCTGCGCTGCGTCTCGGCGTCGGCCAGCGCCCGAGCGAGCGACGTGACGACGCGTACCGCGTCGAGCGCGTCGAGTTCCCAGGCGCAGTTCACGCAGACGACTCTCGGGTGTCCTCCGAAACGGTCCGCGGCGAGGTCCGCAGCCAGCGACTCGGCGAATGCCAGGACGTCAGCCGGCTCGCCCGAGAGCTCGAGCGCCCCCAGTTCCTCCAGGTTGGCCGTCACCGCCGGGCCGTGCGGCAGAACCTGCCCGAACGGCACGAGCAGCGGCCACGGCGCGCGGCAGCCGCCGTCGGCGGCACTGGCACGACCGATCGTCAACGGCTCGGCGGTCCAGGTGAGACCGCCGTCGACGGCTTCGAATCCCGAGGCCGGATCGCCGCGCGGCTCGCTCAGCAGCAGCCCGATCGACTCCCGCGCCGTGGTGACGGCGACAACCCTCGGCAGCGGCCGCCCATCCAGCCGCTCCGGTACCGCGGCCATGAGCGACAGCAGCGGATCGCGGCACCGGCCGGGCCGTCCCGGGGGCCCGGCGACCTCCGCGACGACGGGGTCGCGCAGCGGATCGAACAGCGCTGCCGGTCGTGACACCCGCGGCTCTCCTGCGGCCTGCCTGGTTGCGCGGGGCACCTGTGCGGACCGGCGGCCGTTACCCGGATGCCACCTCGACCGGAGCGACCGAAGCCAGCGCCGCGACCGCCGCTGCAGGACTCGCGGGCCCCGGCTGATCGGGATGGTCCGGCCCCTCCGGCGGATCCGGCGGCGGGAGACGCAGGCGCCAACCGGGATGGATGAGGTTGGGGTCGCGCAGCGTGCCCCCGCCTTCGAGTTGACCGGCGTTCAATTCGAAGATGTCCGGCCAACGCAGCGCATCACCCAGGTGCCGTTCGGCCAGGAGCCACAGCGAGTCACCCGGCTTCACAACGACCCAGCCCACCTCACCGGGCGCCGCCGTGGTGACCTGGTCGGCCGGCGGGGCGGCCTCGGAAGCCACCACCGGATCCCAGCGCGCCGACGTGGCCCTCTCGACGCTCGGAGCAGGCCGCGCCGGGGACAGCGCCGCTCGCGACTGGTCGAGGTGCTCGTCGAGGCGGTCCATGCGCGTCGGAGCGGGCCGCGCCGAGGACAGCGCCGCTCGCGACCCGACGGGCGTGCCCAGGATCGGAGCGGGAGCGGCCGGTTCCGGATCCGCCTCCGCGACCTCCGGCGGTCCCAGGATCGGCGCCAGCCGCGATCCCGCGACCGACCCGAGCGACGACGTCCCGGCGGCGGCCGGGATCCCCGGAGCCCCCTCGCCCGCCGGCGCGCCGGTGATCCCGCCGGCTTCCATCGGCACGGCGATCTCCGCGAACGACGGGGTTCCCGCCAGCACCGGCTGCGCCAGCGCCCCGACGGTGCCCGCGGCGGCCACGACGACCGCCACGAGACGCACCATGACCGGCTGCATGCCAAGGCCGTGCAGCGGCAGTGACCGGGCGCGCCGCCCCCGGCAGGCGGCCCGCACCTCGGCCACGAACGACAGGGCTGCCTGCGACCACCAGATCCAGACGGCGACCGCCAGCACGCCGCTGACAGCCCCGGCCGGAAGCGCACCGCTCTCGATCGCCGCCACCACCGAGGACCACTCCGGCATCCCGACAGGCAGCGGGTTGCCGACCACCGTCACCAGGCAGACCGGCACGCCGACCAGGAACAGTCCCAGAGCCGCACAGGCTCCGAGTCCCGACACCACCGTTCGAATCTTGTTCTGCATCGCGTTCACCTCGCTCTTTTTGTTCTGCTGCTGTCCCAGCCGGCGCTCCGTCCCACCGGCAAGCTCCGCCGCGGCGGAATCACGGGCGCCGTCACCGGGCACTAGGCCCGGCGCTGACACCCCAGGTGGCTCGGGCCTCCGCGGAGGCGTTGAGCCGCACGCTCCCGCTGCCCAGTCCCAGGACGCGTACCGCGACGTGGCGGCCGACTGACACCGAAGCGCGGTCGCCCTGCACCGCGACGTCGGCCACGAGACCCGATCGGCCCACCACGGCCATTGCGGCGGCAACCGCCGCGTCGCCGTCCAGCCGGACCGTCCCCGTCAACCGGTAGAAATCCATGTCCACTTCCTGCACGGCGGCGCGGGCGGCCTGACGAGCCAGGTCCGAGAGAGCGCGGCGCTGGCCCCGCAACTCCGCCGAGTCGATCACGACACCGGCGATGAGCAGGAACGCCACGAACAGGACCGCCACGAACAGGCTGACAACCCCCGTCTCGGCCCGGAGGGCTCTCGCCGGACGCCTCCTCCGGCACCGCGTCAGGTCGCTCATGCGGCGACTCATCAGGTGCCCCCGCGGCGCCGATCCACCACTTCGACGGCCGTGGCCTCGAGAGTCACCGACCCCGGCACGCGCAGGAGCGTGAGGTCTTCGAGCCTGGTGACACAGCGGATGTCGACGGCCACCGAACCTCCGGGACGCAGAGCCGACACGTCGGCGACAACGCCGAACTCCGAGCACCGGACCGAGCGTTGCTCGAGGCTCGCCCGGGCGATCCGTTCGGCGGCGTCTGCCGCTGCACGGGGATGCTGCCGCAGCGAGGCCGCTCGAGCGGCCTCGGCGGCGACGTCGCGCATCTCGCCGCGCGTCTGACCCAGGCGCCACGCCGCCGCCAGGAGCATCAGCGCACCGAGCACCCCGACGACGACCAGCACGAACTCCAGCGACAGCACCCCCCGCCGATCCTCGGCGCCGTCCGCCGACCTTCCCAGCACTCTCACCGGCGACCCTCGGGAATGAACCGCTCCACCGGTCCCCGCACTCGATGACTCACCGATGTCGGCAGTCCCGGCAGGATCCGGGGAGCCACCGCCGAGACAGTGACCACCATGTCGCCCGCCGCGCCGACCACCTCCACGGACAGGTCCCGCACGAGCCGATCGTCGCCCACGACCGTCATGGCCAGATCCATCGGCGAGAACTCCGGCCCGCCCGCCAGCTGCGCCGTCTCGAGCACGACGTCGGCGGCGTCGGTCACCGCCAGCGCGGCGTTGAACACCAGGCCGAAGTGGATCACGCTCATCACGAGTGCCAGCAGCGCGCCGTAGAGCAGCGTGAACTCGGTGGTCACGGCACCGGACTCCCCGCCCGGCCCCGGCGCGGGGACCACCGGCCGCCCGGGTTGCGATCGCACCGCACAGCGCGGCGTTCTCACCGGACACCGCTCTCAGCCACCGCCGAGGAAACCTCTGCGGTCGGTTCCCACGTTCACGTCCGTCGGGATCTTGTTCGCCGTCTCCGCGGTGAGGTTCCGCACCACACTCACCACGACGATCGCCAGGGCGGCCACGCCGGCCACGAGCAGCGCCCACTCCGTCGTGGTGAGCCCCCGCTCGTCGCTGCGCAGCTTCCGGCGGATGCCGGCGGCCGTCTCCGTCAACCAGATCCAGCCGCGGATCGATAGTTCCTGCATGGCTCACTCCTTGCTGTTGGTCGTCGTTGCCGGCTGTTGCCTCATTGCGGCGCCTGCGGCTGCTGCGGCCGCCGGATCGGTGCCTGCAGGTCGTCGATCACCCTGCGGGTTCGCGGGGTGCCCACAGCCGTTCCGCAGAGGGCAGGGGTCACCGGCACCGCTCACAACATCTCCAGGAGCGAGTTCAGTGCCGGGTAGCCGACGAACATCACGAATGCGATCGCCACGACGACGGTGGGGATCGACATGCGCTCGGTCGTGGAATCGGCCTTCATGCGGGCGTTGGCCAACTCGAGCGTGCTGAGCATCTCCGCCTTGCAGGCCAGAGCCTCGGCGGGGCTGGCCCCCTGCTCGGATGTGAGACGGATCGTGGCGGCCAGCTCCTCGACATCCGGCACGCCGATCTCGGCCGCCAGACGATGGAACCCCGCCGACGGGGACTTGCCGTTCACCCGGCTCCAGTCCATGGCCGCCTTCAGCTCGTCGAAGGCCCAGCCACTCCCGACCGCGGCGGCCTGGTAGAGCGCCCCGTCGCTGTGGCTCCCGCCCGCCACGAGGATCTTGACCAGGTCCATGTAGGCACTGAGTGCCCGCAGGAACTGCTCCCGTCGCTCGGTCGCCTGCTTGCGGAGTGCCCCGTCGGCACCCACGTAGCCGCCCAGGAATCCCAGAGCGGCCAGCATCGCGACGCTCCACGCCGGCGGCGCCAGGCCCAACAGCCGCGCCCCGTAGCCGGCGGCAGCGAGCGCGGCCGCGGCCAGCAAGGCGCCCGCCAGCTTGGCGAAGGCGTGCTGGGCGGGACTGCGACCGACGATCCGCAGGTCCGCCCCAAGGGTCCCGAGATCGAATCCGAACGACTCGACGATCCGGAGGGCGTGCTGTTCGACCCGGTTGCGCCGGCCGGGGAACTGCTCGCTGCCGGCATCGCCGTCGCGCGGGCCCCGCCGGTGGTAGTCGCTGAGCGCACGCAGCAACGGCACCCGCCGCCGCAGCAGACCCCGGCCCACGAGCCAGACGCCGGCACCCACGAGCGCCCCGACCAACGCCGTCATCGCACCAACTGCGCCATCCCGGCGGCGGTGGGGTCGAAGTAGCGCTCGGGGGACCGCACGCGGCCGAGCCGCGCCAGCAACCAGAACCCGCCCAGAAACACGCAGCCGATGCCCGTCAGCACGACCTGTCCCCTGAAGCCGTCATAGGGCGCCAGGTAGCCGCGGTCCACCAGGTACAGCCCCCCGGCCATCACCGCGGTCGTGCCCACGATGAGCCGGGCCGAGGTGCGGTAGCGCGCCCGGGCGGCGTCGGCCTCGACCACCAGGCGGCTCTCGGCGCGGACGACCTGTGCCTGGGACCGGAGCAGCGAGACCAGGTCCTGCGCTCCCTGGACCGACGCCAGGATCAAAGAGGCGGCGACCTTGTCGACAGCGGGGTGGGCCACGTCGGCTGCGAACGCCAGCAGAGCCTCGGGCAGGGGACGGACCTCCAGGCGGGCGGCCAGTTCCTGCACCTCCCGGCGGATGGCGGCCGGCGCCGCCGCGGCCGAGCCGGCGATCGCCCGCTCGATGCCCCCGCCGGCGGCCAGGATGGCGTAGAGCATCTCGATCCAGCCGGCGATGGCGTCGCCGCGCTCGCTGACGGAGCGCAGACCCTCACCCTTGGAGAACCGCCCGGCGAACAGCACGATCCCGGCGGCCACGAGCACCCCGGCACTGAGCCACCCCGTGAGCGCGAAGATCGCCACGCCCGCCACCACGGCGATCGAGCCGCGACGAAGCCTCGCCAGGGAGGCCGCGGCGCCCGCGGCGATGTCCCTGGAGGTGTGCCGGCCCCGTGGCACCATCACCCGCCCGCGCAGTCCGGCGGCCAGCACCCAGGCGCCCAGGCCGGCGAGTGCCCCGCAGACCACCGTCGCAAGCTGGCTCACCGGTCCCACCAGCCCTCGGGGCGGTTCATGAGCGCCGAGTCGAAGCCCGCTTCGGTGAGCCTGCGGAGCGTCGGCTCGGCCCGCAAGGGCTCACCCGACGGCACCGCCCAGCCGCCCGGAGACGGGCGCCAGACCTCGTTGGAGAGCACGTGGGTGTCCGTCGAGCCGACCACCTCGCGGATGCTCGTGATCCGCCTCGTCCCGCCGATCGCCTCGACGTGGACGACGAAGTCCACCGCCGAACCCACGAGCCGGTAGGTGAAGGCCCGGGAGAACTGCTGGGGCGTGAGCGAGGCGTACATGGTGAGCCGCTCGAATGCCTCGGCGGTGCTGTTGGCGTGGATGGTGCACAGCGAGCCGTCCTGGCCCGAGGTCATCGCCAGCAACATCCCCAGCACCTCCGGGCCGCGAACCTCGCCCACGACGATGCGATCGGCGTGCATGCGCAGGCACTCGCGCAGCAACGCCTCCAGCGGGAACGACCCCGCCCCCTCCACGTTGGGGGCGCGGGCCTCGAGGACGCCGATGTCGGGATGCAGGTCGGCGTAGTGGTGCAGGCCCAGTTCCAGCTCGTCCTCGACGGTGATGATCCGCTCCTGCGGTGGCACCTCGTTCAGCAGGCTCCGCACGAGGGTGGTCTTGCCGGCCCCCATGCCCCCGCACACCACGACGTTGAACCCGGCGCGCACGGCGGCAGCGAAGAACGACTCGATGGCGCGGTCGAACATGCCCGCCGCCCGCAACTCCGACAGCCGCGCCAGGTCCGGGTCGTGCAGGCGGATGGTCACCATCGGCACCAGCGACACCGCCATGACCGCGTGCAGCCGGCCGCCGTTGGGCAGGCGCATGTTCAGCACCGGCGAGGACACGTCGAAGCGGCGGCCGCTGCGATCCAGCGTGGCGCCGACCCAGCGGATCTGCTCGATGAGCTCGTCGTTGCTGGCCGCCACCGGATCGCCCCGGCGCTTGTTGCCGCGGCGGTCGACCAGCCAGACGTCGTTGCAGCCGTTGATGTGGATGTCGGTGAGGTCGGGATCGTTCAGGAATCTCTCCCAGGGACCCGTGCCGAAGGCGTAGGCCAGAGCCGTACCCGCCAGACGCTCCTCGGCCGCGGCGTCGAGCATGGGCGCCCCGATCACCAGGCGGTGCTGGGCCAGGCTCAACATCCAGTCGGCGATGACCGCCCGGGCCCGCTCGCGGCGCTCGGCGTCGCCCGGACGCCGTCCGGCTCGGTTCTCCTGCTCGATCCAGACCGCCAGTTCACCGCGCAGATGCTCCAGGAGCCCCGCCAGCAGGTCCTCCGGCGGCTTCTCGTCGCCGTCGCCCTCCCGGCTCTCGGGCGGATCTGCGGGAACCCCCTCGGGCGCCCGGCGCGCCGGGTCCGCCGAGGGTGGCCCGGGATGCTGGCCCGGCGGTCGCAGGGGGACGCTCACGTGCCTGCGGGGCGCGACGCCACCGGCGTGCCCGCCGAGCAGAGATGGGCCAGCAGATCGGTGACCGGCCGGACCGTGCGCGCCAGCAGCGACCGCCGAAGTGCCCGCTCGCGCCCCCCGTCGCCGGCCAGCGCCGCGGCGCCACGGGAATCGCCGGCCACCGCGGCCAGAACCCAGGCGCGGTCGCCGGTCGTCTGGCGCAAGGCCACGTCGATCTCGCCGACCGGATAAGAGCCGTCCCCGACGACCACCGCCAGCAGCGGCCGCTCAGCCGACAGACCTTCGGCCCGGTCGAGCAGCACGGCGAGGCTCTCGAACCGCGGCCGCACCACCACGACGACGAGATCCGCCGGCTCGTACAGCTGGGGCGGCGTCTCGGAATCCCGCAGGCGGCCGGCGTCGACCAGGAGGTCGGTGTCGCGCAGGCTCCGGTCCAGTTCCCCGAAGTCGACCTGCTCGAGAGCGCCTCGGGTGGCGGCGCCGCCGGGCGCCACCAGCACGGGCGGACCGCCCGGCAGGCGCTGGCAGGCAGACCAGAACTCGGCCTCGCTCACCCGGTGACGCGACACCGCGGCGAAGCTCACCAGGCTGGGGCGCTCCGGATGCAGCCCGAAGCGCGCAGCGATCGTGCCGCCGTCGGTGTCGGCCTCGATGAGGGCGACCCGGCGGTGACGCGGCCACTGGTAGGCGACGCAACTGGCCAGTGTCGTCACCCCGGGCGCGTCCTTGAGCGAACCGAACAGCACGAGGCTCACGAGTCCACCTCGGCGAGGCGAGGGCCGGCCGCCGCGGCCGCAACCACCCGCGGCGCCGCGGCTCTCGGCACCAGCAGGGACACGAGCGCATCGCTGCCTTCCCCGCTGCCGAGCCACAGCATGTCGAACACCTCCACGCCGGAGACCACAACCGGGTCGTCCCAGCCGACCAGCGGCTCGCTGGTGAGCAGATCCACCACGTCGCCGACGGAGAGCGTGCTCACCGGGTACCGCCCGGCTCCGAGTCGCAGACCCACCACCGCGTACTCCGGGGGGATGGTCGAGGAGGCCTCCAGCAGGGAGCCGCTCACGAAGCCGCCTGCGCTGGTGCCGAACGCCACCGTCCGTCCCACCACGTCGGCGGCGGCGGCCACGTCCACCACGTCGACGGGGGTGTCGCTCTCGATGCTCGCCACCGTGAGGTCGTCCGGCGCCACGACCTGCCCCCTGCTCATGTCGTTCGCCCACACCAGCACCGCGGCGCGGGGCGGCTGCCGGCCGGCCAGCATCAGCGCGCCGATCGCCCCGAGGCCGATGAGAACCACCCCGACCGCCAACTCGGGGACACGCCGCCGCACGGCGCCCCCCGGCGTGCCCGGAGAGCCCTCCGCCGGGCTCCGCAGAGGGTCGCCGGGCCCGGTGATCCGCCCGTCGCCCGACGTCCCCGCCGTCCGCGGTGTCCCTGGCGCTGCCGGCGCGTCGGGGGCCGCTGGGCCAACCGGGCCTCCCGAGGTAGAGAGACCGGGACCGCCGGGTGACGAGCCTGCTCGTGGCGGGTTGCTGAACGACACGGTCGGGACCTCCTCTGCGCGCACGGCCGCTCGGGCTGCCCCGAGGGCTGCAAGAAGTCCGCACGGCACCGCACTGCGCTGTGCCGCTGGAAGATCGGCCCGACCGCCGGCGGGAGAGAACGGGAAGGCGAGGCCTCCGATTGCTCGCCCGCCAGCCGCCTCTCCGGATCGGCTGCCGTTCGAGCGGATTGCAGACTAACCGGAGAAAATCAGAATCACAAGAAATTATTTCAAGATGTTGGAATCAAATGTCGTCGGGCGTATACCGACGCATGCCCAGGCATCGGTTCGTCGCGATGGCGGTCGCACTGGCCGGCGGCACCGCCGCCAGGTTCGCCGACATCGAGCGGCTGCTCTTCATCGCCTGGCTGGCGGCACTGGCCGTCCTGTCGTGGCACGACCTGCGCACCCGGCGCATCCCCACCGCCATCGTCAATCCCGCCACCGCCGTGGGGGCCGCGGCCCTGGCCGGCACGGCGTGGCGCAGCGGCGCGCCACTGCGGCTCGGAACCGCGGCGGCGACCGCCGCCGGCGCCTACGCGGCGTTCGCGGTGCTGCACGCCCTCAACCCCGACGGGCTGGGCTACGGCGACGTGCGGCTCAGCGGTCTGCTGGGGCTCTACCTGGGATGGCTCGGCCCCGCCGCGATGCTGACAGCCGCGCTGTTGGGTGCCCTCGGGGCGGCCGCCGCGGCGCTGGTCCTGCTGGCGCAGCGACGGGGCCCCGGGGCGACCCTGCCCTTCGGTCCCTTCCTCGCCGGCGGGGCGGCCGCCGTGGCGCTGCTGCACGCCGAGTCCCCGCTGGGCTTCGGCTGAGGAACCGGCGCCGTGTGCCGTGCGGCAACCCGGGCTTCGGCCTGCGGCCGGCCGGTGCCGCGGGTCCCGTGCGGCGCGGCGCCTGGTGGACCCGGCTACTCGCCGCGGCGCCAGACGTCCAGGGCGGCCCGCATGGAGGGCTCCAGCCAGGCGTCGAAGCGCCGGCGCGCCCCCGCCACGCTGTCGCGGAAGTTCACCTGGAACGGCTCGCTGGACACCACCCGATGGTCGTAGATCTGCCCGCCCCGCTTGCGGTAGAAAATCAACACCCCGGCCACGACGCCGCGGAACGACTGCCCCACGGCGTGGAACGACAGCAGGATCTCCGAGCGGCCGTTGGGGGTTTCCAGCCCGATGCGGTTCCAGGCGCTGAAGTTGCGCAGGTTGGCGAAGTAGCCCTCGCGGCGCACGCCGTCGATGACCTGCTTGCGGTGCCAGTTGCGGCGCTCGGGATGGTCGGGGGGCGAGTAGTCGGCGAAGGCCCGGCGCTCGCCGCTGCCGTCGTCGAGGGCCTCGATGAGGTCGGACTCGATGCCCGCGATCCGCGCCTTGGCGTGCCAGAAGACCTCGGTGGCGACGTTCATGGCTTCCGCGAAGTTGCGCCGGAGCCTCGACGCGCCCGCCCGGAACTGATCCGAGATGACCGAGATCACGCCCGTGAGGTCGTCGGGCTCGCTGGACACCCGGCCGAGCGCGCTGACCCCCTGCAGGAAACTGCGGCGCTGGGAGGTGGCCACGATCCGGCGCAGCGCCGCCAGCCCGTCGGAGTGGGCCACCGCGCAGGCGTCGGAGTAGGCGTTGCGGTCCTCCCGCCGCACCGTGAGCGGGAAGAGATCGGCCGCCATGAGGCTGTAGGAGGCGGCCGCCCGCGCCACCCGGTCGCTCAGGTTGCCGAATGGCCGCAGGCGCCCGAGGGCGTGCACCAACCAGGCCGCCACGAGTTCCGGCGCCGGCTCGTGACCCGGCGGCGGGATGGCGTCGATGATCTGTTGCAGCTTCTCGGCGGAGGAGTCGTCGTCAGCGGCGGCGGGCCGCTCGTCGACGGCGTCGTATCGCTCCAGCTCGCGCAGGCGCCCGTGCAGCTCGACGAGCAGCTCCAGATCCAGCGGCGTCCGGGCGTCCTCCTCGTCATCCAGCCGATCCAGCAGCCACAGCACCACGTCCCGCAGCAGCGACAGGATCTCCACCTCCCACTGCTCCATGTCGGCGCCCGCCGCGTCCCGCCCGGCGGCGTCGAAGCCGTTGATCGCCAGGCGGAGGGCGAGGCCCCGGTCCACGTCCACGAGCCGCTCGGCGAGGGCAACGTCCAGCGCCCACTCGCGGGCCAGCCGCGCCTCGACCGCCGTCAGCCCGTCGGGGTTCTCGTCGAGGCACAGGTCGCGGACGTCCGCCCACGCTTCAGCAATCGCGGCGCACTCGCCGCTCGGAGCATCCCACTCGATCGCCGCCGGATCCCCCAGGAAACCGTTGGCCGCTTGGCCATTGTTCATCGACGTCTCTTCAGCTTACCGCACACGACAGAACTGTTGTATTCTGCATATTATATTCTTGCAGTTCTATGGGCCTCGACAATGTAACAGATTCTGCGGGGCCGAATGAATCGACATTTTGACCTACAGCGACCCCGAGTATCACCTGCCGGCGCTTGCACGGGTGCTGAAATGGGCATGGATGCGGAACCGGGCCGCGGATCGGGCCGAGCCGGCTCCAAGGACCGCCGGTCCCGCGCCGGCACGAGACCGCTGAAGTGAGAACCCACCCATGAGCCCGCGACAGACCCTGCGGCCGGCGGCCGGCGCGCCGTTCGCCGGCGAGATCATCGACACACCCATCGTCGAGGAGGTGTCGGAGTCGTTCCTGGCCTACTCGCTGTCGGTGATCACCTCACGGGCGATTCCCGACGTGCGCGACGGCCTCAAGCCGGTGCAGCGCCGGATCCTGTACTCGATGCTGCGCATGGGGCTGCGGCCCGACTCGCCGCACCGCAAGTGCGCCCGGGTGGTCGGCGACACCATGGGCAACTACCACCCCCACGGCGACGCCGCCATCTACGACGCCCTGGTGCGCATGGGCCAGGACTTCAGCCGGGGCGTGCCGCTGGTGGACCCCCAGGGCAACTTCGGCACCCTCGACGACCCCCCCGCGGCGGCCCGCTACACCGAGTGCCGGCTGGCGGCGGCGGCCATGGAGATGCTCGACGAACTGGACGAGGACACGGTGGACTTCCGGTCCAGCTACGACGGCGAGGCCTCCGAGCCGCTCTGCCTGCCGGGGCGGCTGCCGAACCTGCTGGTGAACGGCACCAGCGGGATCGCCGTGGGCATGGCCACGAACATGGCCCCGCACAACCTGCGCGAGGTGTCCGAGGCGGTGCGCCTGCAGATGGCCGACCCCGAGATCTCCACCGGGGACCTGATGGCGGTGCTGGGCGGGCCGGACTTCCCCTCCGGCGGGGTGGTGCTGGACGACAGGCTGGCCGAGACCTACGAGCGGGGGCGCGGCACGATCCGGGTCCGGGCGCGGGCGGAGATCATCGAGGTGGGCCCCCGCCGGGAGGCCATCCGCATCCTGGAGCTGCCGTGGCTGGTGGGTCCGGAGAAGGTGGTGGGGCGGATCAAGGAGGTCGTGGGCGCCGGCCGGCTCGAAGGCGTGGAGGACGTCAAGAACCTGTCGGACCGCCACACCGGGCTGTGCATCCAGGTGGACTGCCGGCCCGGCACCGACGCCGCCGCCGTGCTGGCGAAGCTGTGGCGCCTGGCCCCCCTGGAGGAGACGTTCGCGCTGAACAACGTGGTGCTGGCCGGCGGGGTGCCGGTGACCTGCTCGCTGAAGGACCTGCTGGGGCACTACATCGACCACCGCCTGGAGGTGGTGGTGCGCCGCACGCGCTTCCGGGCGGCGGCCGCCGAGGAGCGCCTGGTGATCCTCGAGGGTCTGATGATCGCCCTCGACAACATCGAGCGGGTGGTGGCCATCATCCGCGGCAGCGCCACCGCCGAGGCGGCGCGGGAGGCGCTGTGCCGGGAACTGCCCCTCAGCGAACCGCAGGCCGAGGCGGTCCTGGCCATGCGGCTGCGGCGCCTCGCCGCCCTGGAGCGGGATCGCATCATCGCCGAGGGCGACCGCCTGGTGGCCGCCCTGGCCCGGTACCGGGAACTGCTGGGCTCGGAGGCGAAGCGGCGGGAGCTGGTCGTGACGGAGCTGGGCGAGCTGGCCGATCGCTACGGCCGCCCGCGCCGCAGCCGGATCACCCCGGCCGCCGAGGCGGACGCCGGCACCGCGGGTGCCGCGGGCACGGCGGGGCCGGCGGGCTCGGGGTCCGGCACCGCCGCCGAGACGTGGCTGGTGACGCTGTCGAGCACCGGGCTGGTGGGCCGGTCGCCGGTGAGCGCCTCGCGCCGGCGCACCCTGGGCCGCCACGACCTGGTGCGCGCCTCGGCGCTGGTGGACGCCGGGGACATCGTGTGGGCCCTGACCAGCGAGGGGCGCGCGGTGCCCCTCGCCGCCGGCGGCGTGCCCGAGGTGGCCGGGCGCAGCCGCGGCGGCCCCGGCGGCGAGGTGTTCGACCTGAGCGGCGAAGAGCGGATCCGCGGCCTGGTGCCGGCGCGCGGCGGCGAAGGCACCGCGGCGGCCGGCGACGACCGCGCGGGGGACATCGTGCTGGTGACCCGGGGCGGTGGCGCCAAGCGGCTGGCCTTCGAGGAGCTGGCCGTCGGCGCATCGGCGCCCACCGCCCGGGCCGTCCTGCCTCTCGGCGACGGCGACGCGGTCGTGGCGGCGTTCGGCTGCCCGGCGGGCGCCGACATCGTGCTGGTCTCCTCGGACGGCTCGCTGCTGCGCACCGCCTCGACAGGGCTGCCGCGCCGGCGCGCCGCTGCCGGCGGCACCAGCGGGATGAAGCTGCGGCCGGGCGCCTCGGTGCTGGGCGCGGGGGCACTGTTCGGCGAGTCCTACGTGATCGTGGTGACGACCACCGGCGCCGCCAAGGCCACGCCGGCCGGCGACTTCCCCGCTGCAGGACGGGGCGGTATGGGCGTGCGCATCTGTTCGCTGCGCGACGGCGAGACGCTGCGGGACGTCTACGTGGGGCCGCTCGTGGACGTCTTCGTGCTCACCGGCGAGCGGCCCGGCGCCCCCGACGGCGAGCCGGTGCCGTTCCCGCTGCCGCCGACGCGGCGCGGGCTGGTCGCCCGCTCGGGCCCCGAGCCGATCCTGGCCGCCGGCCAGAGGCGGTGGTGAGGATGCCGGCGCGACCCGACGCCCCGCGGCTGTTCGATCCTGTGAGCGCCGTGGGCGCCGAGACCCCCGACGTGCCGGAGGCCGCCCCGCCCGAGGCCGGCAGCGCGACGACCCGCGGCAACAGCTCGCCGGCCACCGCCGGCGACTCGCCGCGCCCCGAGCGGCCTGATTCGAGCGCCGGCCGGGAGACCGACTCGGGGGCCGACGCCGGGCACTACGAGGCCGACTCCATCCAGACCCTGGAGGGCCTGGAGGCGGTCCGCAAGCGGCCCGGCATGTACATCGGGGGCACCGGCAGCGACGGGCTCATGCACCTGGTGTGGGAGCTGATCGACAACGGCGTCGACGAGGCGGCCGCCGGCCACGCCCGCCGCATCGACGTGACCTTCGGCGGTGACGGCTCGGTCACCGTGCGGGACGACGGCCGCGGCATCCCGGTGGGCAATCCCCCCGGCCGGGACGTCTCGGCCGTGGAGGTGGTGTTCTCGGAGCTGCACGCGGGCGGCAAGTTCGGCAGCGGCACCAACGGATCCGCCTACGGCGCCAGCGGCGGGCTGCACGGGGTGGGGGCCTCGGTGGTCAACGCCCTGTCGGAGCGCATGCGCGTCGAGGTGGGGCGGGACGGCCACATCTGGCGGTTGGACTTCAGCGAGCGGCTCGCCGGCCGGCGCGACGGCGACGGCTTCACGCCCCGCCACGACCTGCAGCGGCTGAAGCCCACGCGCCGCACGTTCACCCAGGTGCGCTTCTGGCCCGACTGGGAACTCTTCGACACCGAGGCCTCCTTCGACTACGCCGCCACCTGCGAGCGGGTGCGGCTCATGTGCCATCTGGTGCCGGGCCTGCGGGTGACGGTCGACGACCGCCGCCGGGGCGCCGCCGGCGAGCCCTTCGATTTCCGCTCCGAGAAGGGTCTGGGAGGGCTGGTGGCCGAACTGGCCGGCGAGGCCGGTGACGCGGTCACCCGCATCATCGAAGTCTCCGGCTCGGGCAGCTTCGAGGAGAAGGTGCCGGTGGACGGCAGCCTCACGACCGTCGAGCGGGAGTGCTCGGTGTCGGCCGCGCTGCAGTGGACCGACGGCTACCGCAGCAACGTGGCCAGCTTCGTGAACACCATCCCCACGCCCGCCGGCGGCACGCACCTGGCCGGCTTCGAGCGGGCGCTCACCCGGGCGGTGAACGACGTGCTGCTGGACGGCTCCAAGAAGCTGGCTCGCTCCGGGGAACGCGCCGGTCGCGAGGAGGCGCAGGAGGGGCTGGTGGCCGCCCTGCAGGTGGTGGTGCCCGAGCCGCAGTTCCGGGGCCAGACCAAGCAGGAACTGGGCACGCCGCCGGTGCAGTCCATCGTCTACGAGGCCGTCAAGTCGGCGCTGACGGAGTGGTTCACCAGCGAGGGGCCGCGCAGCAACGTCACCGCCCTGCGGGCCAAGATCAGCGACGCCGTGGAGGCCAAGGCAGCCTCCCGGCAGATGCAGGCCGACCGCCGCAAGGCCTCGGCGCTGGGCTCGACGGGTCTGCCCGACAAGCTGGCCGACTGCCGGGTGCACGGGCCCGGCAGCGAGTTGGTCATCGTGGAGGGCGAGTCGGCGGCCGGGCCGGCCAAGGCGGGGCGCAACGCCCACAACGTCGCCATCCTGCCGCTGCGGGGCAAGCTCGTGAACGCCGCCAAGGCCTCGCTGCGCCAGGTGCTGGAGAACGCCGAGGCGCAGGCCCTGTTCCGCTCGGTCGGCGCGGGGGTGGGCACCGACTTCGACTCGGCGGCGGCCCGCTACGGCCGCATCGTGATCCTGTGCGACGCCGACGTGGACGGCAGCCACATCCGCTGCCTGCTGCTGACGCTGATCCACGCCTACATGCGGCCGCTGCTGACCGAGGGCCGGGTGTACGCCGCGCAACCGCCGCTGTACACCACCCGGGTCGGCAAGGAGACCCACCGGGCCTTCAGCGACGCCGAGCGAGACGCCATCGGCGCCCGGCTGGCCAAGGGACGCCGCGGCGGGCTCGAGTCGATCCGCTGGCAGCGCTTCAAGGGGCTCGGCGAGATGAACACCGACGAGCTAGCGCACTGCGCCCTGGACCCGGCCACCCGCACGCTGCGGCGCATCACCGTGGCCGACGCCGCCGAGGCCCGCAAGCTGCTGGAGGTGCTGATGGGCTCCGACGTGGCGCAGCGCCGCGACTACATCGGCCGCCACAGCAGCCTGGTGGACCCCGCCACGCTGGACATCTGAGCGGCCCGCGGCCCGACGGCCCGGCCGCCGCCGGCAATACCCTGCAGGCCCGATGACCTTTCCGGGACCCGAGGCACTGGGGCGGGGGCTGGTGGTGGCCGCCGGCACGGATCTCGGGGCCGAACTGGCTGTCGCCCGGGGCTGGGAGCGGGTGCGGGTCGACGGGTCGCTCCTGGCCGACGGGCCGGGCGGCGGCGGGCGGCTGGCCGACACCACCGAGCGACTGCACAGGGCCTGGGCCGGGCGGCAGCGGGTGCTGGTGGAGCTGTATCTCCCGACGGAGCAGCTCGCGCAGCTGCGGCAACCGGAGGTCGTCGAGCGCGCCGTGTACCTGCTCGGCGCCGAGTTCACGCTGCTGCGCGAGCGGCTGCAATTCCTGCTGTGGCGCAACAACTACGACGCCCGTAACGGCGAGCCGGTGTGGTGGTGGGCCCGCAAGGCCGCCGGCCTGGGTGCTCGGCCGAGCGGGCGGGCCGACGTGGTGCTGGGCGACGGCAGCGAGGCGTGGGTTGACGGCGGGCCTCGCCAACCGCTGGACCTTCTGGGCGAGCCCGGCCGACCAGACCGGGTGGCGGTGCACGCCGAGTCGGTGGAGTTGGGCCGTCTGGCGCGCCAGCCCCCGCCGCGCGGCACCACCGGCGACGGCACGTTGCTGGCTCCCGACCAGCGGGCCGCGGTGGAGCACCCGCGGGGACCGGTGCGCGTGGTGGCGCCGGCGGGCTCGGGCAAGACCCGCACGCTGAACGCCCGGCTGCTGCACCTCGTGGACGACCGGGGGGTCGAGCCGTCGCTGGTCACCGCCGTGGCCTACAACAACCGGGCAGCGGCGGAGATGCGGGAGCGGCTGCAGCGCCCGGACCTGCAGATCCGCACGATCCACTCGCTGGGCTGGCGGATAGTTCGGGATTCGCGGCCCGACGTGACGCTGCTGGGCGAGCGGGAGGTGCGGGGGCGCCTGCAGCGAATCCTGCCGCACACCCGGCGAGCCGGTAAGGACGTCCTCGGCCCGTACGTCGAGGCGCTGGCCGACGTGCGCATCGCACTGCGACACCCCGAGCGGGTGGAGGCCGAACGAAACGACGTGCCGGGCTTCGCCGGCATCTTCGAGAACTACCGGGCCGGGCTGGCCGAGCGGGACGAGTGCGACTTCGACGAGCAGGTCTACGAGGCCATCCGGCTGCTGCTGGCCGACCCCGAGTTGCGGGCCCGCTGGCAGAAGCGCTGCCGGCACCTCCTAGTGGACGAGTTCCAGGACCTGACGCCCGCCTACCTGCTGCTGCTGCGACTGCTGGCCTCGCCCGGGTTGAACGTGTTCGGCGTGGGCGACGACGACCAGACCATCTACGGCTACGCCGGCGCTGACCCGCGGTTCCTACTGGAGTACGAGCGGCTGTTCCCGGGCGCGGGCAGCGCGGCCCTGGAGGTCTCCTACCGCTGCCCACCCGAGGTCGTGACCGCCGTCGGGCACCTGCTGCTGAACAACCGGCATCGCTTGCCCAAGACGGTGCGCGCCGTCCCGACAGAGCACGCCGACCCGGTCGCCACCGATGCCGCCAGTGCCTTCAGGGTCATGCGGATCCCCGACGAGGCGCTGGCGGCGGCGGCCGCCGGGATCGTGACCGGCTGGCGGGACGAGGGTGTGCCGGATGGGGGCATCGTCGTGCTGGGGCGGGTCAACTCGATGCTGCTGCCGGCGCTGGCGGCGCTCGACGAGGCCGGCGTGGGCACACGTTGCCTGCTCGAGACCTCCTTGCTGCACCGCAGCCTGGTACGGGCCGCGCTGGCGTGGATGCGCCTGGCGCTGCGGCCCGACTCGATGGATTCCCGCGACCTCACCGAGGCGGCTCGGCGGCCCGGCCGGAAGATCAACCAGGTGTCGCGGGAACTCCTGGAAGGAGCCTGGGACCTGTCCCTGGAGCGGCTCGCCACGCTCGGCGCCCGCCTGAACGAGCGGCAGCGGGAGTCCTGGAACGGTTTCGTGGCCGACGTCGAGGCCGGGGCCCGCCTCGTCGCCGGCGGCTGCGACTCGCGCCGGCTCGTGGAATTCCTCATGCAGCAAGTCGGGCTGGGGCGGGCCGCCGGCTCGCTGGACTCGGGACGCACCCGGCCCGACCGGGCGACGCACGCCGACGATCTGCTGGCGCTGCGCCGGGTCGCCGCCGTCTACAGCAGCCCCGCGGGGTTCCACGGGCAACTCACGGGACTGTTGCGGGGCACCTCAGAGGTGGGCGACGGCGTCCTCCTCACCAGCATCCATCGGGTCAAGGGCCTGGAATGGGACCGGGTGCTCTTGTTCGCCGCCGACGAGACGCTGATGCCGCACCAGTTGGCCGTCGACATCGAGGAGGAGCGCCGGGTGCTGCACGTGGCGGTCACCCGCGCCAGCAACCAGGTCGTGGTGCTGGCCGACGAGAGCCGGCCGTCCCGCTTCCTGGACGAGTTGGAGGGCCGCCCGCCGCAGCGGCGGCCCGAGCGCAAGGGATCCGTCCCGAACGCCCGGACGTCGAAACGCCCGGCAGCCGCCAGGCCAGCAGCGCCCACCGACGAAGCGCCTTACGACGAGGCGCTGTTCGAGTCGCTTCGCCAGTGGCGCCTGGAGGAAGCCCGCCGGCAGGACGTGCGAGCGTTCCACGTCTTCAGCAACCGCGTGCTCCGGAACATCACCCGCGCCGCCCCCGCAACGACGGCCGACCTGGCTGGCGTGTCCGGGGTCGGCCCATCCAAGCTGGCCGCTTACGGCGACGCGGTCCTGGACGTCGTCAGCCACCACGACGGTTCCTGAGGCTTCAGCCAGTCCCGGCTGCGGTCATCGATCGCTCGGGGGGCGCAGAGCTCTCGTCTTCGGTACACCCGCATGGTTTGTCCCGGTAGTCGGCGTAGCGTCAGGGCATGGCTCTCAGTGACGAACTCGTGAACAGGCTGACCTGGAAGATCCCGAATGCGCTGGCGCTGATCGGGTCCCGGGCCGGCGAGGAACGCAACGGCATGACGGCGAGCTGGATCAGCCAGCTGTCCATGGAGCCGGTGCTGATCGGCGTGGCGGTCGAGAACACCGCCGTGACGCACCGCCTCATCACAGACGGCGGGTCGTTCACCGTGAACCTCTGGGACGCCGAGCAGACCCGGGTGTTCGTGAAGTTCTCCAAGCCCGCCGCCTACGCCGACGGCACGCTCAACGGGCGGCCGGTGACCGAGGCCGCCACCGGGGCCCCGGTGTTCGCCGAGGCGATCGCCTGGCTGGACTGCGAGGTGCGCCACTCGCTGGACCTGGGCACCCACACGCTGTTCATCGGTGAACTGGTCGACGGCGGCATCAACGACGACGAGCCCCGGGCGGCCGCCATGAGCGACACCCGCATGAAGTACGGCGGCGTCAAGCGCCACTAGAGCAGGGCCACGAGAGCAGGGGATATGCCGCTGCAATTAAGATTTCGGCCCGAATTCTTAATTGCCATCGATCCAATTGAGGAAAACTGAACGAGCAGGTGCGTCGCGGACCGCTCTAGGCGCCACACAGGCCCGACCGAAGCGCTTTCCAGGCGGATAGGAATCCATGTCCGGGGGTCGCGCCGGCACTCCCCGCGGACTGCTCGGGACTCTCCTAGCGTTGGGGCGTGGCCGATGCGGTTCTGCAGCAGCTCGACGCCCTGGGGCTCGCATACGAGGTGGTGCCCTGCGATCCCGACCTGGCCGACACGGCCAACTTCTGCGCGGCGTACGGCTACGCCCCGGAGGACTCCGCCAACGCCATCGTGGTGATCGGCAAGTCGAACCCGCCCAGCTACGTGATGTGCCTGGTGCTGTCCTCGACCCGGCTGGACGTGAACCGCGTGGTGCGAAAGCGCATGGGTGTGCGGCGGGCCTCGTTCGCCTCGGCGGAACAGACCAAGGAACTCACCGGGATGGAGATCGGCGGGGTCACCGTGTTCGGGTCCACCACCGACCTGCCCCTGTGGGTGGACGCCCGGGTCATGGAGCGCCCGGAGGTCATCATCGGCGGCGGCGGCCGGGACCGCAAGCTGCTGGTGCCACCCGCCACGATCGCCGGCCATCCCGACGTGACCGTCGTGGAGGACCTGGCGATGCCGATCCCAGTGGAGCCGGCCGGATAGGTCCGGCCCGGCCCGGCCGGCGTTGTCAGTAGTCCGAGGGGAACAGCACCGTGGTCTGCGAACGGACGCCCTCGGAGTCCTCGGCCTCGGTAATGATCCAGAGTCGCTCGTCGGCGATGACCTCCCGCAACCGAGTCAGTTGCGGGCCGGAGTCGGGCTCGGCGCCGGCACCCTGACGGACCTTCTGGGGAATCAGGTAGCTCGACAGGACTCTGGCGCCGGTCACCAGCGCCAGGTCGTTGGCCTCGGCATCATGGCTGCCGAGGTCGCCCCAGTCGCCACTCTGATGGCGCCGCAGGCAGGACATCACGAATGCCCGACCGGCCGCGTGGCCCATCAGTTGCCTGTCGACGGCCCGCGTGGCGACCAGGTGCCCGAGCGGCACGCGCAACTGCCGCTCTGCACCGGCGGGGCCGCGTCTTCCCGGCACGTTGGCATTGATCTGAGCCGGCACGGCTTCTCCCTTTCTCAGGCCGCGATCCACTGTCCGGATCCGGCACGGCGTCGGGGGAAGCCGCCGAGACTCTATACAGCTTTTAGAACAATGACATATTATTTCTTTGCTTCTGCTGTCGAGCGCCAAGTCGGCGGTTCAGCCGGCTGGGCGAGTCGGCTAGACCCAGATGTGCATCGGGTAGCCGGTCTCGTCGTGCTCGCCGGCGCCCAGACATTCGGCCTCGCCCGCGACGATGCGGCGGGCGGTCCAGGCTGCTGCGGCGGCGTCGAGGAGGTCGTCGAGGCCTGGCTCGGAAGGCCCGGGCAGAGGTGTACCCAGGGACGCCTCGGCGATGTTTCCGAACGCGCCCGCCAGCACCGCTGCCCTCGCCTGGAGGCCGGCGAGCTTGTGCTTGGAGGAAGCCATCGGTGCCCCGGCCAGACGCACGAAGCTGCTCTCGGGGTGCACCTCCGCGGCCCGGGGCCGCGCCTCAGGAGTGAAGTCCTCCGGCGCCAACGTCGTCCGCAGTTCGCGGATCTTGGGCATCAGGGCGAAGGTCTGGGCGGAGAGGCCCCGGCCGGTCTGCCGGCGTGAGCGCAGGTTGGCCTCGGCGTGGTCGGTAGCGTCGCGTGTGCACAGCGGCGGCGTCCAGAACAGCGACGAGCGCCGTGCCTCCAGCAGCTCGCGGGCCGCGATGTCGGCCGTGCGCCGCTCGGCGCCCGGCAGCCCGACCGGCATGTCGAACCCCACGACCAGCAGATCGCGGGCCCTGGCCTCGGCCCACAACTCCCCGAGCACGGGCCACGCGGAGAACTCCACAGTCGATCCGTCGGCGACCGCCGTCACCGCCATCACCCAGCCGCCCCGCCCCCCGTCGACGCCCGCCACGAGACTCGTTGCCATGGTCTCCGATGGCACGCGCAGGGCTCCTCCCGTGAGTCGCTGACGGCGACATATCCTTCCAGCCCGCACGACGCCGCGATGGCGGGGTGAGCAACCGGCGGGAGCAGGGCAATGCCGCAGAACATCGCCATCATCGCCGGGGGCGTCTCGGGACTGGGGGCGGCCTGGGCGCTGCATCACAGCGCCGACAGGTTCGACTTCCGGCTGGGAGAAGGTCATCAGGCGCTGGTGGTTCCAGCACGTGGTGCACGACGTGAAGCACGTGACGCTGCTGGTGAGCCTGTTCCGCTTCATCCAGGGCCCCGGCGCACCTGGCACTGCGGCGCCCACACGCTGATCAACAGCCAGGAGACCTGCCTGGTGAGCGGCCTGGCCGCCGCCCGCCGGATCGGCGCCGACTACCCCTTCGACGACCCCGCCGCCCGCCGCACGTTCAACTACTACGGCCGCGTCTTACACGGCTGGCGCTTCCGCAGGGCGTAGCGCTCCGAGTCGCCGGCGCCCGTACGCGAAGGCGATTGTCCCGTTGCGGCCAACCACATCGGTAGCGACCATTCACGACGACAAAGTCCCCGAAAACGACCAATCAGTCCGCTATCAGCCGAAAAATGACCAGTATCCTGAGCCACTAAATCAAGAAAACGTAAACTTATGTGCCTATGGGCTGATATCGTTCACTCATGGCGACCGCTCGTCCGCGATGGCCGACAGGCCCTCGTACCCTGTTCTTCGACGACGTCGCTTCGCGGACCACTCTGTCCAAGGCGGTCGGCGACGGTCGGATCCGTCGCCTCGCCCCCCGGATCTACAGCGCAGACCTCGTCTCCGCAGAGTCCGAGATCATCCGGGCCAACTGGCCGTTGCTCTGCAGCCATCTGATGCCAGGGGCGGTCATCGTGGATCGCTCGGCGGCGACCTCCGGGGTGGTCTTCGACGGGAGCCTGACCGTTGCCGCCGAAACCAGCCGGAAGATCATCGAGCTGCCCGGCCTCGAGATCCGGATCCGGTCAGGAACACCGCACCCGTCGGATTCGCCGTGGACCCACGGCCTCGTCATGTCGAGCCCCGCTCGCACTCTCGTCGACAACCTGGAGCCCAGTCGGAGCCGCGGCGGGCGACCCTCGCGCACGCTGACGATGACCGAACTGGAGGACTGGGTGGCCCGCAAGTACATCACATGGGGCCCCGAACGCACCGACCGCCTCCGTGCACAAGCCCGCGACCTGGCGGCCACGACGGAACGCGCTCACCACATCGACACCATCGATGCTCTGTTCGATCAACTCACCGGGATCGAACCGGTGCGATCCAGGGCCGGCGAACTGTTCACGGCCGTCACGGCCGGTCAAGGATGGGACGGGCGGCGCATCCGCTTGTTCGCACAAGTAGCCGACACTCTCTCCCGACTCTCATCCCCTGCCGTGCCGGATTGGCTCGCCGAATGCGATCCGCCAGGCGAGCTGCCGTTCTACGAGAGCTACTTCTCCAACCACATCGAGGGAACCACCTTCACCGTTGAGGCGGCGCGCCGCATAGTCGAGACCGGAATCCCGCCGGCAGAGCGACCGGCGGACGGCCACGACATCCTCGGTACGTACCGCTGCGTCGTCGACCCCGTCGGACGAGCGGCAACGTCGACCGACCCCGACGAACTCATCGGCAATCTGGTCACGCGCCATCAGGAGATCATGCGGGGTCGACCCGACAAATGTCCGGGGATCTGGAAGACCGAGAACAACCGCGTCGGCTCCTACGACTTCGTCGACAAGAGTCTCGTCGAAGGCACGCTTCGCAAAGGCCTCGAACATCTGGGCGATCTGCCCGAAGGGTTCGCGAGAGCTCTCTACCTGATGATCGTCGTCACGGAGGTCCACCCCTTCGAGGACGGCAACGGCCGTGTGGCACGCGTCATGATGAATGCGGAGCTATCGGCCGCAGCCGCCGCCCGGATCGTCATACCGAGCGTCTACCGGAACGAGTACCTCGCCAGTCTGCGGCGCATCTCCACTACGGACGGCGATCTCACTGCATACGTCCGAGTCATGACCCACGCATGGCGGTGGTCGGCTGCGATGCCATGGAACGACACGGCTGCAACGGAGGGCCAACTCCTCGCCACCAATGCGCTGCTCGACTCGACCGACGCAGAGGTCAGAGGCATCCGGCTCGAACTCCCGTAGCCGGCAGCACGAACGGTTCGCCCGGGACCCCGGTGGTGGTCACTGGCGCAGCCGGAGGTTGCCGGGACCGTAGATGGCCTCGCCCAGGACCCGGGCGGGGCGCAGCTCGGCCCGGGCGCCAGCAGGCCAGTGCGTCTCGAAGTACTCCCGGTCCTTCTGCTCCCCCACCGCAGCGGACACCAGGTAGAAGTGGTCCTCGGCCAGGCGGGTGATGGTGGCCTCGCCCTCGCGACGCCCCGTCGGGGTGAGCAGGTAGCTGAGTCCGATCCGCCCGACGGCCGGCAGCGTGTTCGTGGTCAACCGGTCCAGCACCGCGGCGGCGTCGGGACCGACGAGGTCGAACTTGGCGAAGGCGGTGAGGTCCAGGATCCCGACCCGTTCCCGCACCGCCCGGCACTCGGCGGCCACGACCGGGAACCACCGGGTGCGGCGGAAGGCCACGATGTCCTCGGGGGCCAGCCCGGCCGTACCCGGGAACCACTTGGGCCGCTCCCACCCGTAGACCTGGGTGAAGACGGCGCCCTTGGCTTCGAGGCGCGCCTGCAGCGGGGTCTCCCGGTAGGGCCGCAGCCGGGGGCGCTCCAGACCCGGGATCGGCGTGCGGTGGCGGTACTCGTAGTCCTCGCTGCCCTTGAGGCGCCCGTAGCGGGCCGCGTCGCCTGCTGGCACGAAGCCGAAGCGCCGGGCGCGTCGTAGGCGCGCACGCTCAGCTCGGTCTCGCCGTGGACCATCCAGCGAGCCAGCTCGCGGTCCAGGCCGGGGCCGTCGGCGATGCCCACCTGCACGCCGGCCATCATCCAGAAGTTCGGGATGCCCGAGGGTCCCAGCAGCGCCTCGCCGTCGGGCGTGTGGGGGATGGCGCCCCGGATGACCTAGCGGATGCCGAGCTCCTCGAACAGCGGCACCCGCTCGTAGGCCCGCGCCAGCCAGAAGCCGATTCGGTCGAAGTCGGCGGCGAACAGGGGGCTCTCCAGCGACCAGTCGGGCCCGTCGATCCAGGCCGCCTCGGCGCCGTGCTGCTCGTAGATGCCGATGAGGCCCGACTGCTGCTCCTGGCGCACGTAGCCCGAGATGTAGTCGTCGCGGACCACGGGCAACTCGTGCTCCAGCCAGGAGAACTCCTCGGCGGTGCCGGTGATGAGGTAGCTGTGCAGCACGTTGGCCAGCAGCGCCGTCAGACCCACCATCCCCGCCACCTGTGGTGCGTAGCAGCCGGCGGCGTTGACGACATGTTCGGCCACCACGGTGCCGGCCTCGGTGACGACGTCGAAGCAGCCGTCGGCCCGGCGGTTGATCTTGAGCACCCGGTTGCGGCGGCTGAGGGCGGCGAGGTGCCGTCCCGGTGAGCGTCACCGCGCCGGCACCCCCGCGCGACCCCTCGCCCATCCTGCAGGCGCTCACCAACGCCTTGGAGGCGATGTCGCCGCAGGTTCGCCGGGCCGCCACCTACGTGCTGAACCATCCGGGCGAGGTGGCGGTCACCTCCATGCGGGGGATCGCCGAGGCGGCCGAGGTGAACCCGAACACGCTGGTGCGCATGGCCCGGGCCGTGGGCTTCGGCGGCTATGAGGATTTCCGGGAACCGTTCCGGCAGCAGGCGGCCGACGGTACGCCGTCGTTCCCCGATAGGGCCCGGTTCCTGCAGTCCATCAACGAGGGCGGCCGCCACGGCGCCTTGCTGGCGGGAATGGCAGCGGCGGCCCTCGGCAACGTCGAGTCGCTGTTCGCCGACGTGCAGGCCGGCGACCTGAAGGCCGCCGCCGACCTCATCAACGCCGCCCGGCGCGCCTACGTGCTGGGCGTCGGCGTGGCCAAACCCCTGGCGGAGAACTTCGCGTACCTGGCCGGCATGGCGGTGGACAACGTCACCGCCATCCCCACCATCGGGCTCGCCATCGACGACGTCGCCCGGATGCGCCGCGACGACGTGCTGGTGTCCATGACATTCAGCCCCTTCCGCAGCGAGATCGTGGAGACGGTCCGCCTGGCCGACCGCCGCGGCGTGCCGGTCATCGCCATCAGCGACACCTGGGCGGCGCCGATTGCCGCCCCGGCGGCGCACGCATTCATCGTGCCCGACGACTCGCCGCTGCCGTTCTCGTCCTGCATCGCCGCGGTGGCCGAGAGCCTCGACCGGCTGCACCTCTACCCGTCGTGGACCGCCGAGCCGCTGCGCAGCAGGATCGCCGAGGTCCACGGCTACGCCCCCGAACAGGTGATCTGCGGTGCCGGGGAGACCGAGATCATCTCGCTGATCATCCGCTCGTTCTGGGAGCCCGGCGGTCGCATCCAGATGCCCGGCCCGTGCTTCCCCATCTACCACCTCTTCGCGGAGGCCGAGGGGCGCCGCCCGGCGCCGCTTCGAGTCCCTGGAGCGGTTCCGGATGGTGCCCGGGAGCTGCGCCAACTTCTTCCTGGTGGAGGTACTCGATCCCGACACCGACTCCACTCGGGTGTTCGAGGTGTTGCTGGAGCGAGGGGTCATCGTGAAGGACGGGGCGGTGTCGTGGCGGGGGCTCGGCGACCGCTTCCTGCGCTGCGACGTGAACCTCATCGAGCGGATGGACCACCTCGTCGACGCCCTGGCCGACCTGGGCTGAGGGCGTCGGGGGGGCACGGGCGAGGGGGTGAGCAACATGGACGACACCCGGCCGGCGGGCCTGGCGGCCCGCTACTACACCGACCCGGAGATCTTCGACCGGGAGCTTCAGAGCGTCTTCGCCCCCTCCTGGCATCTCGTGGGGCACCGGTCACAGGTGGCGGCGCCGGGGCAGCTGATCACCGCCACCGTCGGCGACGAGAGCGTGATCGTGGCGAACGACGCCGGGGCGGTGCGCGCCTTCTACAACGTCTGCCAGCACCGCGGCCACGAACTCGTCGCCGTCGAGGCGGACACCGTCGACAGCATCACCTGTCCGTATCACGCCTGGTCCTACAGCCTCGGCGGGCGGCTGTTGCACGCCCGGGGCGAGGACGTGGGCGAGTTGTGCGTGCCGCCGGTGCGGGTGGAAGCCCTCGCCGGGTTCCTGTACGTGAACCTCGACCCCGGCGCGGCGTCGCTGGCGGAGACGGCGCCCGGCCTGGAGGCCGGCCTGCTGGCGCTGGCCCCCGACGCCGGCGAGAGGCTGCTGACGTCCCGGCGCACCCGGCGGATCGCCGCCAACTGGAAGCTGGCGGTGGAGAACTACAACGAGTGCTACCACTGCCCCAACGCGCACAAGTCGTTCACGACGGGGGTGATCGACCCCGGCAGCTACCGCATCGCTCCGCGGGAGTTCCTCATCCACCACACGGCGCAGGGACCGGCGCCGGAGCGGGCGGCCTGGTCCCGCCCGGCCTGACAGGCACCCTCCACAGCACGCTCGAAGAGCCAACCCGTCCGGTCACCCACCTAACCGAGGCTCTCCGCTCCGCCGGAGGCGGCTGAGGGTCGAGCCCGGCGGACCTCGACGTCCTCGGCGTGCTCGGCGAGGACTCCATGAGCCAGCTCTACCCCCAGCGCGATAGCGTCGCCACAGCCGAGGTCACAGCCGGGGCAACCAGTCACCGAGGCTCATCCCCAAAGCCCACCGGACGCCCCCGCGGCCCGTTGAGAGAGGAACGGAACGTGGCGACACCGACGAACGAGAAGCAGCCCTTCATGCCACCGCGTTGGTTCGTTCGCCTTGCTTGGCGGATTCATAGTGATCTGTACCGCCTCACGAGAAGGAGGAAGGGCCTCCGTCCACCAAGGCCTGATCAGTATGGCTTGATGCATTTGACAGCGATTGGGCGCCGCTCGGGGCGCGAACGACCGGTGATGCTCGCCTATGTCGAGGATGGCCCGAACCTGGTCACCCTCGCCATGAACGGCTGGGACCCCGCTGAGCCGGCGTGGTGGCTGAACCTCCAGGCCACCCCCGAGGCCCACGTCGCGCTGGTCGACGGCGAACGTGACGTGGTCGCACGGGTGGCGACGGACGAGGAGCGACAACGCCTCTGGCAACGATGGGCCGAGGTGAACAAGAAGCTCGACGCATTCGCTGAGCGCCGTCCGAACGGGACCGCCGTCGTCGTCCTGGAGCCCGCCAAGGCGCCCGCCTAGCTACGAACTTCGGCTACCGCTGCATTGCCGGGCCCGGGGTACGAGTTCGTCGGTGCAACAGGCGTGGCCGAGCGGCTCTGGAGCAACCTCGAGTGCCGCTACCGGGAGCACCGGGCCCGCCTCGCCGAGGTGGAGCGGTAATGACATATTCACAAGGACAATCCGGCTGTATCTCACGAATATGCCATAACTGCGATCATTGCCTTGCGGCGGGCGGTCCAGGGATGACGTAGTGGCTGCCCCGCCTGCTGCCGCGGCGCTCCAGGCGGCCGGCGGCGACGAGGGCGTTGAGCACCCGCAGCGCGGCCACCCGGTCGAGGCCGGTTCGGTCCCGGACAGCCTCGTTGGTCACGTGCCCTTCCCTCGCCAGCGCCATCACCACCTCACCGGGGTCCACCGGCCGGACACGCACACCGCCGGGGCCCTCGACGCCCTCGAGATGCGGCGCCAGCACGTAGGTGGCACCCGAGCCCGTGCCCCGCTGTTGCACGAAGCCGCGGTCGCGCAGGCGGCGGAGTGCCGCCCGGGCCTCGGCGGCGCCGACGTCGAGCAACCGGCGGACGTGGCCGTTGGTGAGCGTCTCGCCCCGGGCGACCTCCAGCAACACGCGGGCGTCCCTCCCCTCGGTGCCGTCCGGCATTCCCCCGGGGTCGCCGACCGAGTGGGGCCGCAGGGCGCCGGACGCCTCGCCGCTCAGCGTTCGAGCCAGCCAGGCCCGCTCCGGCGGCGCCGCCTCGGACCCCAGCAGCAGCGTGACGGTGACCGACGAGTCGTCCGCCTCGAATCGCGGCGGTGCCATGAGGTTCAGGGCCATGTGGTCGCGCATGAGGCGGACGCCGCGTCCCGCGTCCTCGGCGATGCCGAAGAAGCGCAGCGTGCGGATCAACAGCACGTTGCGGGGGACCGACCGGAGGGCCAGCAGGTCGAGGGACACGCCGTCAGGCAACCCGCCCGGCGAGCGCACCACCACCCGGTCGGGTCGAATCTCGATGCGCACCGCCTCGGCAGCCGCCGTCGGCGCGTAGGACCGGTGGGCGACGGCGTTGGCGATCGCCTCCCGCAGCACGGCCCGGGGAAGGCGGTGCAGTTCGTGGCGCAGCACGCCCAGCACCACCAGGTCGAAACCCAACTCGTCGAGCACGAAGTCGACGGCCGCTTCGATCTGCCGCTGCAGCGGACCGCGGAACTCGGCGCGCCGGTCGTAGTCCAGCGCCTCGGACCGGTAGCGGAACACCTCGACGAACGGCTTCCCCAAGACCCCGGCGGGATCGGCCAGCAGGTACAGCGCCCCAGCGACGCTCAGGCGGTCCCCGTCGCCGTTGTGCACCAGGAAACCGCTGTCGCGCAGGCGATCCAGCAACTCCGACTCCGGCGCTCCCGGCGACACCGGCCACTGCCACGCCCCGGACAGTTCCCCCGCCAGGCCGGGATCGATGGCGTCGGGCCGCAGCGCTGTGGGAGCCGCCTCCACCGTGCGCACGAACCGCCGGGCGATGAAGTCGGAGAGTTCGGCCCCGAGCAGCGTGTGGTTGGAGACGCCGCGCCGCTCTTTCACCGTGCCGCTTGCGAGTTGCGCGAATCCGTCCCGGCGACGCCCGACCCCGATGGCCACGACCGTGCGCCCATCCACAATGAGCCGATGTATGTGGTGCGGTCCCAGGTCGCGCACCTGGCCCAGGGTGTTCCGGAGCCGGGTCTCGCCGCCGGCTGCGAGGTCCACGCCGCGGACCACCCCGTCGTCGGTCACGCCGAGGAGCACCACCCCGCCATCGGCGTTCGAGAACGCCATCGCCGTCTCGGCGATGCGGGAGTGCGACACACCCTCCTTGAACTCGACATGAAGACCCTCGCACGGGAACTCCGCAGCAAACTCCGCGGCGGTGAGAGTGACCGCAGGCGCGCGCCCAGAGGCAGGGTGGAACATCGGATATGACATACTCGTATCTAGTACAGTAGCCGTCTGTACGATTATGTCATAACTAGACTCCGGGCCCGGCGCTCGGGGCCGTGACGCGGTAGCCCAGCGTCTCGAGCGCGCCGACCGCCTCCTCGGGGAACTGCCGGGCCGTCGCCCGGGCCTGTTGCCGCTCCCACGCATCCACCGATTCGAGCACCTTCGGCTTCCAACCCGCCTTCCAGTCGTTGAAGAGATTCTCCCTGTCCAGGAACAGCAGGAACTCCTCGAGGGTCGGCCGGAACCGGCGCCCGCCGACGGGGAAGTGCAGCGCGTGCAGATCGGGAGCGGGCCGACCGCTGGATCCGTACATCCACGCCAGTTCCGGCGAGTTCGCATGCAGATGAACGTGCGCCGCGGCCCGATCACGGCCCAGCCAACTCCGGTCGTACTCGACCCGTACGAGCGGGCGCGGCCGTTTGCGCCCCCCGGTCACGTCAGCCCAGAGCCCGACCAGGGAGGTGGCGACTCGCAGGTGACCACCGGTCGGGCTCATCTCGACGTTGTAGTGCGCATTCAGGAACAGTGCAGGCGCGCTCGGCGCATCAGCGGCACGGAGGAGGGCGAGACCCCCGGTCAGGTCGCTGTGGCGTTCAACGACCCGGACGAACGCCAGATCGTCGTCACGGTAACTCGTGGCCTCGAACCTGGCCGGCGTGTCGATTGCCCCGACGAGCACCGCGTTCAGGCTGCCCACGAACTCCTCAACGCGTGGCCGAAGATTCCGTGCCGTCACCGCCCGAGCAACGCGTTCTTGTAGAGAAGCCACTCACCTCGACACTCTGCGTCGGTCAGCAGGTCCGCCTCGCCTTCGGCCATGAACTCCTCGAACGTCAGGCCCGCCCGCCGAGCCGTCTCCGTGCAGATCTCGACGATTTCCTCTCGCGTGATGATCCTCATCGTGGTGGCGCCTCCTGCAGGCTCGATCCGGCTAGTCCTGTCCCCGGAGCCGGCCGACATACTTGCCGCCCACACCCAACACGCAGCGCGATCACGCGCAAGACACCGTACAAGCCCAAGCCGCTCGGCCGAATCGCCGCCCACGTCAGCCTGCGTGCAGACCGGCGCACATCACGGGGAACCCTCGACGGCGCCCCAAGTCCGGCGGTCAACGTAGCGGCGCCCGTGCCCACCGCCACCCCGCCCCGGATCCGATCGATTGTCACGCCCAAGCCGCAGACCGTCCCGTCGGGCCGCACGAGATCGACCAGCACCTTCACGCGTCCCGCAAACCGGTCTGACCAGCAGATTCGCAACCCTTCTGCGCCTCCCCACCGGCCGTCCAGCGATATCACCTTCCTCGACCCGGACGCGCTCTTATGCTGAAGGCACGTCGCCGGCCCCAGCCCGCTGACCCGGCCCTTCGCGCGTAGCGCCATGCCAGCAACAAACCAACGATGGGAGCACTCCATGCACACCGATGCAGAGCCCACTCGTGGGCCTCATCCGCTGTTCGGGCAATTGCTCACGAACGCCGAAGCGCTACGCGAGCAGGAGGACGATCTGATTGCCGAGCACGGCGCATGCGCCGTGCTCATGGTTGACCGCGTGGTCATTCAGGCCTTCGACAACCACGCGTCCGCTGTTCAGGCGGGGAAGGAACGCTTCGGATCGGGGAACTTCTCCGCTCACACGCTTCCTGTCCCTGTC
>JAPOVS010000043.1 GCA_026708055.1 bacterium
ACGTCGCCGAACCCGAGCCTGCCGGGCGCCAGCCGGTAGCACACCTCGAGCACCAAGCCGACGATCGCCGCGGCGGCGACGGCCCAGCCGAAACGGCCAGGAACCCCGCCGACGCCCGCCGCGGCGCCCAGCAGAGCCGCCACGCCCGTGCCCGCGCTCCAGACGGCGCGCCGCCGGATGATGCCGTAGCGCAGATCGGTCGCCGAGGCATGAACGCCCAGGGCCGCCCACACAGCCACCGCCGCCCAGACGAGGGACTCGGCCACTCCTCCCTCTCGCACGAGTATCGGAATATAGTCAATAAATATAGATTATCTGCTCAAAGTGTGCTAGGAATACCGTGCCGGCCGTGGCCGGCACCCGGGCAGGCGGCGTGGAGGAGCGGGTCATGGGCAGCGTTGGTGTGGGCGGTCGGCGGGCTTTCGTGTGGTGGGTGGTCGCAGTGGCGTTGTTCGCTGGCGCGTTGGGCGGCGCGGTGCTTCCGCCCGCGGCGGCCGCGGAGGTCGCGGCGCCTGCGGCGACCGGGAGCGTGCCGGGTGTGGAGTTGTCCGTGGGCGGCGCGGCGCGCGCCGTCGCCGCGGGGGGCTATTTCACCGGCGCCGTCGCTTCCTACAGCGCCAGCAGCGCCGACGCGGCGGTGGTGTCGGTGTCGGTGTCGGGTTCGGCGGTCACCGTTTCGCCCGTCGGCGCGGGGTCCACGACTGTCACGGTCACCGCCGCGAACGCCGCGGGCAGCGCCGCGCAGGCTTTCGCCGTGAAGGTGCTGCCGGCGGGCTGCGTGGTGGCGCTGGGGACCCTGGCGGCGGGGTCGGTCGTGGCCAAGTCCGGGTCGTGGGCGCGCGGCGGGGGGTGCCGGTCGGCGCACCGCGCGGGCGCCCTGTCGGCGCGCTACGCGGCGCGGTACTATTCGTTCACGGTCGCCGAGCCGCTGGAGGCGTGGTTCCGGTTGTCGAGTCCCCAGAGCAGGCGCCTGTACCTCCTGGAGGGCGCCGGCACGGGGGGGCGCGTCCTGGACTCGGCGGGCACCCCCCGGGCGGCGTCGGCGTCGCTGTGGGAGGCCTTGCAGCCCGGCGACTACACCCTGGAGGCGACGACGTACCACCCGGGCAGGGAGGGGGGCTTCAGCGTGAGCATCGACTCGATGGCGCTGTCGCCCCCGGCGGCGTGCACGGCCTCGCTGGGGGCCCTCGCCGCGGGGTCGGTCACCACCCAGGCCGGCTCGTGGGCGCGCGGCGACGGCTGCCGGTCGGTGCACCTCACGAACAGCCAGTCGCAGCGCTACTACGCCCGGTACTACACCTTCACGGTGGCCGAGGCGCTGGAGGCGCGGTTCCGCCTGTCCGGCGCCGAGGGCAAGTACCTGCACCTCCTCGCCGGCGCCGGGACCGCCGGGCGCGTCATCGCCCGCCGGGGCGCCCCCAGCGCGGCCGCGGCGGCGTCGGGGTGGGCGGCGCTGGCGCCGGGCGCCTACACCGTCGCGGCCGCGACGTACTACCCGGGCCGCGAGGCGGACTTCTCGCTGTCGATCGACTCGATGGCGCTCACCCCGCCCGCGGCGTGCGTGACGTCGCTGGGGACGCTGGCGGCGGGGTCGACCGTCGCCCGCAGCGGCGCCTGGGCGCGCGGCGACGGCTGCCGGTCCCTGCACGCCACCTCCAGCCGGGCGGTCCGCTACTACGCCGACTACGCGACCTTCACGGTGCCCGCGGCGGGCGAGGCGCGCATCGCCCTCGCCGGCGGCTCCCCGGCGCGCCTGTACCTGCTGGGCGGCGCCGGGACCGGCGGGCGCCTGCTCGCCTCGGTGGGCCACGACCGCGCCGCGTCGAACCCCACGATCCGGCAGGTCCTGCAGCCCGGCGCCTACACCGTGGAGACCGCCGCCCGCTCCCCGAGGACCGAAGCCGACTACACCCTCAGCGTCTCCCTGGCGGTCTCGGCGCCCACGAGGGGCGACGCGCCCGCGCCCCAGCAGATCCCCGCGCGCCGCGCCGCCGCGCGAATCGACATGGCCGCGGCGTTCAACGGCAACATCGACACCTACACCGCCGCGAGCAGCGACACGTCGGTGCTGACCGTGACCACGGCGGGTTCGGTCCTCACGCTCAACGGCGTGACCGCCGGCACCGCCACCGTCACCGTCACCGCCGCCAACGCCGCCGGCAGCGCCGCCCAGACCTTCGCGGTGACCGTCACCGCCGCCGCGCCCCGAGCGGCCGGCGCCCCCGCCGCCCAGACCCTCACCGCCGGCGGAACCGCCACCGTCGACGTGGCCGCGGCGTTCACCGGCAACATAGACACCTACACCGCCACCAGCAGCGACACCACTGTGGTGTCGGTGTCCACGACGGGTTCGGCCCTCACCCTCACCGGCGTCGCCGCCGGCACCGCCACCGTCACCGTCACCGCCGCCAACACCGCCGGCAGCGCCGCACAGACCATCGCCGTCACCGTCAACCCGCCCGCGCCCCGAGCGGCCGGCGCCCTCGCCGCGCGGACCCTCACCGCCGGCGCCGGCGCCACCGTGGACGTAGCGGGAGCCTTCACCGGCGCCGTCGACTCCTATCTGGTGACCTCCAGCAACGCCGCCGTCCTGGACATCGCCCTGGCGGGATCCGTGGTGACGCTCACCGGCGTCGCCGCCGGCACCGCCACCGTCACCGTTGCCGCCGCCAACCGGACCGGCAGCGCCACCCAGACCATCGCCGTGACCGTGAACCTCCCCCCCGCGCCGACCCTCGGCGCCACACTCGCCGCGCAGACCCTGCAAGTCACCGAGACCCTCGCTGTGGACGTCGCCGCTGGCTTCAGCGGGCAGATCGACACCTACACCGCCGTCTCCGGAAACACCGACAAACTCACCGTCACCGTCGACGGCTCAGCAGTCTCCCTCCGCGGCGTGGCGGCGGGATCCACGACGGTCACCGTGACTGCCATCAACGCCGCCGGACGCGCCGCCCGGTCCTTCGCGGTCACGATCAAAGCGCTCGCCGCCCCGCAGACCGCCGGCACACCCCTGGCCCGCACCATCGCCGCCGGCGAAGAACTCCCCCTCCACGTCGCCGACGCCTTCACCGGCATCGTCCACACCTACACCGCCACCAGCAACAACACCGCTGTACTCACCACCGCCGCCGACGGCCCCACCGTCACCCTGGTCGGCACCGCCCCCGGAACCGCCACCGTCACCCTCACCGCCGCCAACACCGCCGGGACCGCCACTCAGACCTTCACGGCCACTGTCACCAAGGCGGCCAAGTTCGCCGTGGCGCTCGCCGCGCCCTCCCACTGCTTGGGTTCCGAGGGCACACGGGCCCCCGGCGGCGGACGCCGAGGCGTCGGCTACATCGACCTCACCTACCACATCACCGGCGGCGCCGGCCCCTACGCCGTCACCAGCCCCGACGCCCCCGACACCACCCACACCGAACCCACCGGCACCCTCACCATCCCCTGCGCCCGACGCGGCATCGACCCCGCCACCGCCGACCCCACCACCAACGTCGTCGAAGCCGGCCCCCGCACCCTCACCCTCACCGCAACCGACAACACCGGCACCACCACCACCGCCGACATCCAAATCGAAATCGCCGAGAACGCCTACACCACCGAATACAACGGCGGCCAAATGCATCCCGGCAAGACCTACGTCCTCGGCACGCCGGACCAGTGGGTCCTCGCCACCCTGCCCGAAGGCCTCACCCTCCAATTCTCTGGCCTCAGCGAACACAACGTGGCCCACTTCACCGAACCCAGCACCGGAACCGAGATCCTCCTAGACTGGACGACCGGCACCGAACTAGGCCGCACCACCCGCAGCGACACCATCACACCAACAACAAGTACCGAACAGACAAGCACAACCTCTACACTCAGCACTGCGGCGACCCTCAGACGGCTAGCAATCACCAACTCTCTCGGCCTCACATACGGAGCCGATTCAACAGAATGGCGCCCCTACGCGAACCTCCCTAACTCTTACCGTATTAGGTTCCCGGACGGTAAGTTTAGGCCGTTTACTCCGCAGGTCGCGGTCCATCAGAGGATGCTCATTGGCGAGCCGATACGAGTCTGCGCCGAGCCTGTCAATTCCGGGAATGCGGCAGATGACCAGGCGTTCAAGGACAACGTCGAGGCGAGCGCGAAAGCTTGGAACGACAGCATCAAGGATCCCACTGACCCCACTAGAGATTGGAATCCGAGTTTCGCGAGGGAGCTGTTCAAGTTTCTAGAGGACTGCACTAGTACGACCGATCCCGAACTCAATGCCGACCTCACAGTCCTGAGAGTCGAAGATGAAGATGAAGATGGAAACGCAGTTATCAAGCAGGCCAAGTACTGCGGAAACAACGTGGGAGCATGTGCGAGAATCGCCGCGACCGGCACGAACCCGCCGATGATCGGGGGGTCGGAGATCATCGTCAAGAGCGAGAATGCGAAAAACCGCGGCACGATGATCCACGAACTCGGGCACTTCTTGGGCCTCGGCGACTACTCTGATGCCAACGAAGACAAGTGCGACAAAGACCCCAGCGACCAAGTCGACCCGCGGCGTCCCTATTTCGCGTCAGTCATGGCGGGCGGAGACTGCTATGAGGGTTCGGTCCAACCGCGGGACTTGGCTGATCTGCACCTAGTCTATCATCCGTACGCGCGTACGGGCATGCGCTTCGAAGCGGTTGGTGCGAGTGGATGGGAGTTGGACCCTGGTGATCCGCCACGGGACATGGGAAGAGAGGTGATCAAAGAAGGGAGATTCAGTGTAAGGGAGTACAGGTATGTGAGTAACGCGGCAGCGTACGTGGTGTTCCGGCGCGCCTTCGGTTCAACGGGCGCGTATACCCTTGTGGGCAAGTTCGGCCGCTCGGCGTCGAGGGTGTTACCCGTCGGACAGCTCAGTGAATTGGGCCCTGATCGTGGTGTGATCGAGGGCCAGGTGTTCTATGTCTTCGGCGTCACCGGTGGCGATATCGAGCAAAGCACCAGCACATACCTGGAAGTGCACGCCACTCTGCCGTTTGATCTCGGGTCACTAACTGGTGCACCGGGTACATGTGACTGGACGCTCGGTCATGGCGCGACGGTCTACGGCCCACCGGCGAGGCCAGTGAGTGTGCGGACAGAGACTAGGAGCCGCGAAGTAGACGTCGTCTGGCCTCATGTTGCAGGCGCGACCGATTACGACGTGTACCGCCACGACACTGCGAAGATGATCGAGGAGCCGACGACGACGGGCGGGCATCCTGAGAGTTACCGCGAGAAGCGGAACGTTCGAGCGTCGACGCGGACGAGTTGCGGTATGCGCGTCACGTTCGATGGACTGGAGAATCGCAGCACATACTATTTCCGTGTCCGCGCGAATCGCGATGGCGTCGACCTTGGCAGCCGCCTTTCCGCGGAGGTGTCGGGGCGACCGTTAGCTGTGGGCCCGCCCGGGTCGTCCGCGGGACACTCTGGGGGAGTGGGTAAGTCGGCGTCGGCGTCATCGGCCGAGTCGGCGGATCCGTGCACTCCCCCTGCGGAGGTCGACCCGGTCGAGGGGGATCCCTATTGTCCGAGGGATGATGGTTATTCGTGGGTGTTGCGGGCTGATGTTGGTGGTGATTGGTGGTGCGATCGGGCGGAGTCCGCCGATGTGGTGTCGACGACAGTGGAACAGTGTGACGTGGCTGGAGACGTGCTGCATGTCGGGGCTGATGGTGCGCGGGTGTGCGCGCGGGAGGTGCTGGGGACGTTGCGGTCGCGTCCGGGTCCGCCGAAGTGTGCGGCGGGGTACGCGTGGGTGCCGGCGTCGCGGACGTGTTCGCGGACCGCCAGCCTGCCGGCGGCGGCGTCGGCGAAGTATTCGTGCTCGGCGGGGTATTCGCTGGTGGTTACGCCGGTGCCGTTCGGCACGCCTTTGCGCCAGTGCAAGAAGTCGGTGGCGGCGACGTCGACGTTGAAGTATGTGTGCTCGGAGGGGTATTCGTTGGTGAGGATCCCGTTGGGCGGCCGGTACTGCCGCAAGTCGGTGCCGGCGGCGGCGTCGGCGAAGTATTCGTGCTCGGCGGGGTATTCGCTGGTGGTTACGCCGGTGCCGTTCGGCACGCCTTTGCGCCAGTGCAAGAAGTCGGTGGCGGCGACGTCGACGTTGAAGTATGTGTGCTCGGAGGGGTATTCGTTGGTGAGGATCCCGTTGGGCGGCCGGTACTGCCGCAAGTCGGTGCCGGCGTCGGCGACGTATTCGTGCCCGTCGGGTTACACGCGCAGCGCCGCGACCTGTCACAGGTACGTCTACACGAGCCTGACGGGCGCGACGTGCCCGGCGGGCTACTCGGTCATCTACAACGGCCTCTACTTTCTGTGCCGCAAGAAGATCACCGCCGCCGCCACGGCCACCTATTCGTGCCGCGCGGGGAGGCTGTCGGGCTCGCAGTGCGTGTTCACCGCTTCGCCGACGACGGAGACGGTGTATTCGTGCCGCGCGGGGAGGCTGTCGGGCACGAACTGCATCTCTACCGCGACGCCGACGACGGAGACGGTGTACTCGTGCCGCGCGGGGAGGTTGTCGGGCTCGCAGTGCGTGTTCACCGCTTCGCCGACGACGGAGACGGTGTATTCGTGCCGCGCGGGGAGGTTGTCGGGCTCGCAGTGCGTCCTTTCGGTCCCACCCACATCCACGGTCACCTACGACTGCGACGACGCGCCCGCCGGTTACACCCTCTCGGGCCAGGACTGCGTCAAGAAAACCACGAAATCACCGACGCGGCCGACCATCTACTACTGCGACGCCGGCTACATACTCAACACCGGCGAGGACAACACCTGCAGCCGAACAATCACCACAACCCCCACCGAAATCACCGTCGACGGCTGCCCGAGCGTCCCAACAGGCGAACCCCTCTACAAACTCACCACCGCAACCACCGCAACGACCACCATCACAACCTGCACACGCACCATCACCATCCCCGCAACCACCCCCCGCAGTTGCCCAGCCGGCTACAAGCCGGTCCTCACCGTCGGCGAGTACCGGATCGCCCGCACGTCATGTGGGCTGGACTGAGACGCAACCACCAACCGACTGGACCCGTGACCGGGTCTGTCAGGGATCCTAGGATCATCTGGCGGTCCGGCTTCGGGTCAGGAGAACGGTCGGGGGGTTCGTGATGCGGCGTGCGGGTCGGTTGGGGTGATGGTTCGGCGGTCCGACTCGAACGGCGCGCCGGCGCTCGGCGCGGCGGCGCGCCGTGGCGGTGTGGGTGTGGTGGTCGGGGTGTTGGCGGCGGCGGTCGGGGTGGCGGTCGCGCTGTGGCCCGGCGCCGAGAGTCCGCCGCCGGTCGTGGTGGCCGAGAGTCCGCCGCCGGGCGCGGCCCCCGCGGTGCCGTCGCCGCCGGTGGTGTCCCTTGAGGTTCCGTCGCTGCCGGTGCTGGCCGCGGGGCCGGTCGATTACGTGTTCGTTGCGGTTTCTGTGGGCAACTCGCATGCGTGCGGGTTGCTGAGCGACGCCGCCATCACGTGTTGGGGACAGAACCGCTACGGCCAGGCCCAACCGCCGGGCGGGCCTTTCGCGGCCGTCTCGGGCGGCAGCTTGTATTCGTGCGGGTTGCGCAGCGACGCCACCGTGGTGTGCTGGGGGTACAACGAGAACGGCGAAGCCGACGCGCCCGCGGGCTCCTTCGCGGCGGTGTCCGCCGGCGGTTCGCATTCGTGCGGGTTGCGCAGCGACGCCACCGTCGCCTGCTGGGGAGGGTACGGGGCCAGCCAGGCGGACGCGCCCGCGGGCTCCTTCGCGGCGGTGTCCGCCGGCGGTTCGCATTCGTGCGGGTTGCGCAGCGACGCCACCGTCGCCTGCTGGGGTTACAACGGAGACGGCCAGGCGGACGCGCCCCCCGGCACCTTCGCGGCGGTGTCTGCCGGCAGGTCGCATTCGTGTGGGTTGCGCAGCGACGCCGCCGTGGTGTGCTGGGGCGACAACGAGCACGGCCAGACCGATGCGCCGGCGGGCACCTTCACGGCCGTCTCCGCGAGCTTCCGGCATTCGTGCGGGTTGCGCAGCGACGCCACCGTTTCCTGCTGGGGCGACGACGGCCAAGCCGAGCGGGACGCGCCGGCGGGCGAGTTCGTCGCCGTCTCCACCGGCACCGAGGAGTCGTGTGGGTTGCGCAGCGACGCCACCGTTTCCTGCTGGGGCCAGCCCCATCACGGCAAGACGATTGGGTGGTCCGTGCCGCCGAGCGACTCCTACGTCGCCATCTCCGTACGGAGGTACCCGTGTCTGGTGCGCAGCGACGGCACCGCCTCCTGTGGCGGCATGACCCTGCCGGGGAGAACGTCCGCCTCGGCGGGCACCTTCTTAGCCGTCTCCGCCGGCGGCGAGCACGTGTGCGGGCTGCGCAGCGACGCCACCGTTGCCTGCTGGGGCAGCACAGAGCAATTCCTAAGCGCGGAAATCCGAATCGACGCGCCGGGCGGCACCTTCGTCGCCGTCTCCGCCGGCTGGGATCACTCGTGCGGGCTGCGCAGTGACGCCGCCGTGGTGTGCTGGGGCGCCAACGAGCACGGCCAAACCGGCGCGCCCGCCGGGACCTTCACAGCCGTCGCCGCCGGCTGGGATCACTCGTGCGGGCTGCGCAGCGACGCCGCCGTGGTGTGCTGGGGCGCCAACGAGCACGGCCAAACCGGCGCGCCCGCCGGGACCTTCACAGCCGTCGCCGCCGGCTGGGATCACTCGTGCGGGCTGCGCAGCGACGCCACCGTGGTGTGCTGGGGCGCCGACTACGGCCAAGCCGCCGCGCCGGGCGCCGCCTTCGGCCCGGGCGCCACCTACGGCCCGGGCGGCACATTCGGCCCGGGCGGCGCCTTCACAGCCATCTCCGCCGGCGCTAACCATGCGTGCGGGCTGCGCAGCGACGGCACCGTTTCGTGCTGGGGCGCCAACGAGTACGGTCAAGCCGACGCGCCGGGCGGCACCTTCGTCGCCGTCGCCGCCAGCCTGGGGCATTCGGAAGCGTTGCGCAGCGACGGCACCATCACAGCCTGGGGCGCAACCGCACTCGACCTCCAAAGCAACAACAACTGACCCTCGCCTCGCCATGCTGCGCCGCGGTGAGCCTCCGACCCCGACCGAGAGGCGGCGACCGCGACGCCTTCGTGCTCGGCGGATTATGTCGGCGAGGCTCTACGTGCAGCCGGGCGTGGCCGGGCATCAGCGTGAGAAGTCGGTGCCGGCGACGGCGAAGACGACGTATTCGTGTTCGGGGGATTATTCGCTGGTGACGATCCCGATGCGTGGTCAGGAGTGCCGCAAGTCGGTGCCGGCGACGGCGAAGACGAAGCGTTCGTGTTCGGGGGATTATTCGCTGAAGACGTTCTTCGTGCAGCCGGGCGTGGTGGGGTATCGGTGTGAGAAGTCGGTGCTGGCGACGGCGAAGACGACGTATTCGTGTTCGGAGGATTATTCGCTGGTGACGATCCCAATGGGTGGCCAGTACTGCCGCAAGTCAACGGCGGCGACGGCGACGTATTCGTGCCCGACGGGTTACACGCGCAGCGGCGCGACCTGTCACAAGTACACCTACACCAGCCCGAGCGGGCGCAGTTGTCCGGCGGGCTACTCGCCGATCTACACCGGACTGGTTGTGACGTGCCGCAAGAAACTCACCACCGCCGCCACGGTCACCTACTCGTGCAGTTCGGGGACCCTGTCCGGTTCGAACTGCATCCTCACAGCCACGCCGACGTCGATGACGACGTATTCGTGCAGTTCGGGGACACTGTCGGGTTCGAACTGTGTGGTGACAGCGACACCGACGTCGACGACGACGTATTCGTGCACCTCGGGAACCCTGTCGGTCTCAAGCTGCATCTTCACGGCGACGCCGACACCGGAGACGATGTATTCGTGCACCTCGGGGCGCCTGTCGGGCTCGAACTGCATCCTCACCAACACGCCCACCGTCACCTACGACTGCGACGACGCGCCCGACGGCTACAGGCTCTCAGACCAGAACTGCACCAGGGTCACCATCAAAATCGCCACCCGGCCCACGATCTACACCTGTCCCGCCACCTACACCCGCAACGAGCCAACCGACCCCACTAACCCGCCCACCTGTACAAAGATCGACATCATCAACGCCACCGTCACCACGACACCGGCCAGTTGTCCAAAAGTCGAACCCCCATTCCGACTCTACGAAGACCGCGTCGCCGGCAGGACCAAACACACCTGCGAGCGCACCATCACCACCGCCGCCCTCATCACCAGAACTTATTCGTGTCCCACAGACTATAGGCTCGAAAAGACAATCAACGGTCAAGAAACCGAGTACATCTGCAGACTGAAACAGACCACCACACCCAACACCTAACACCGCGCCAAAGTTTGCGCGATCCTCGGAGAGCTTCATGCAGACTGGGCTGACACACAACCACCAACCCACTGGACCCATGTCTGGGGGTTGCGCGTCTGGAATTGTCAGTCGGGTGGCGCGTCGGCTGTTCTGCGGTAGCGGCGGGCGGGCCGTGTGGGTGGCGACCTTTGTAACGGTGTTCGTGGCGGGGGCGTGTGGGGGTGGCGAACCGACGCAACCGGTCGGGCGTGTGGTGGATGTGCCGGGGGTCTTCGTGGAGGTCTCGGCGGGTTTTCGCCATTCCTGTGGGCTGCGCGATGACGCGACGATCGCCTGTTGGGGCGACAACAGTCAAGGCCAACTCGACGCCCCGCCGGGGCGCTACAGCGCCGTCTCGGTGGGCAACTATTTCAGTTGCGCGGTCCGCGAGGACGCGTCGATCGCCTGCTGGGGCAGCAACTTCAGGGGCGAGAGCGACCCGCCGGAGGGCCGGTACAGCGCCGTCGCCGGCGGGGTGGCCCATGCGTGCGCGCTGCGACCCGACGGATACGTCGACTGCTGGGGCGAAGACAGCTTCGGAAGCATCGAGCCGCCTCCGTGGCGGTTTGCCGCGATCGATCTCGGCGCCGCCCACTCGTGCGGCGTGCGCGCCGACGGCATCATCAAGTGCTGGGGCGTTCAGGGCCGTACATCCGTGGAGACGCCGCCAGTTGGGCGTTTCGACACACTGGGTGCCGGCGGTTCGGCAGCGTGTGGTTTCCGCGCCGACGGCACCGCCATGTGTACCGGCTACTTCGTGAACGTACTGAGACCGGGACGGTTCACCGACGTGTCCATCGGCTGGGACCACGCTTGTGGGGTGCGCTTGGACGGTTCGCTGCGGTGTTGGGGGGACAACTCGTATGGCCAAGGCGACCCCCCTGGTGGCCGGTTCGAGGCCGTGGCAGCTGGCGGAGAGCACTCGTGTGGCCTGCGCGGCGACGGCACCGTCACCTGCTGGGGCGCCGTCGGGTCCGCGCAACGGCACGGCCTCGCACGCTGACACGAGTCTGAGATGGCCTGCCCCGCATGCTTCGCGGTCTGGTTTGTGCCGGGTCTCGCGCTGTCTGCTTGCTCTGGAGATCGTCCAGATCAGTGATCGAGGAAAGCGCGTTGTTGGGTCGGAGCACGCGGCGGTTCAGGGCGATGTTCAAGGCCGCCGCGGTCGCGTTGCTCGTCGGCAGGCACCCGCCATGCCGCGAAGCGAACAGGTCAGGCCAGCCGGGGACCCTTGAGCCATCAGTGGCGGCAGAACTACGATATATTCTTATAGGAAATGGGTAGTACGTTCGGGGGTTGCTGCGGGTCGGCTTGCGGATCGAGATGAGGGCGCGGCGTGGGGGTCGCGCCGGCGAGGCGGGGTTGGTGGCGTTGGAGTGGCTGCTGGTTGTGGCGGCTCTGGGGGGCCTCGCGGCGTTGGCGGTGGTTCTGGTGCAGCGTGTCGCCGACGACACCGCCGAGCAGGTCAGCGCCTCGCCGGCGCGGCGGACCGCGGCTGCGGTGGCGGCTCTGGAGGTCGAGCGCCAGGCCCGTGCGGCGACTGCGGCGAGTCCGCGCACAGCGACGTGGGCGGACTGGGAGAGCTACTTCTCCGCGCGGTGCGCGCGGCTGGCGATCCTCTACGCCGACGTCGCCGTGGAGGTGGACGCGGCGTTCGCGTGGCCGACGGCGGCCGTGGGGGCCGATCCGATCAGCGAGGCGGGCCTCGTCTCGGCAACCGAGGCGCCCCCCACGGGGTCCGTGCCGCAGGTGCGGTGCAACGTCGATGAACCCGACGGAGCGGTCGTAGTCGAAGCGCCGCCCCCTCTGCCGAGCATCGAGGACTTCCGCCTCGCCGCGCGGGCGATCGCCGACGCGGCGGCGAGGTTGCGACCAGGCGACACGTGGGCGACTTGGAAGGCGCACTTCGAGCCGCTGTGCAGCGACCTCGCCGCCGAATACGCGCACCTCGGCATCAACGTCCTGTCGCACTTCAACAAGCCGGCCGATCAGCCCGACCCCGGCGCCGCGGTCACACAGGACCTCCTCGACGCCGCCACGACCGCGGCGCCCGGGAACGGCCGACCCCAAATCAAGTGTGAAGCCGACCGATGAACCGCCGGCCACATCCGGAGAAGCCCGTGGGGCGCCGAGCGATCAGGTGTAGTCGGCGTACTTCTCGAGGTGGCGGACTGGGCGGCTGAGGGCGTCCTTGCGGAACGGGTCGCCCAGCTCCTTGGTGCACATGACTTCCAGCACGGTGGTGCGGCCGGCGTTCATCTGGGCGTCGATCGCTGCGGTCAGCGCCAGTTGCCCCTGATCACGCGTGATACTGAACTCTTCCGTTATCAGTAGACTTCTGATTGTGGGCTTGAGGAGCGTGGAACAGGCGGCCGAGGAACTCGAGGTGACCTCTCGGCGCGTCCGGCAGATGCTTGCGGACGGGACACTCGAGGGACAGCGGGTCGGTGCTGTCTGGGTGATCGATGAGCGGGCGCTGCGGCTCGCTGCTCAGCGGCGACGCGCTGCGCACAGACCGTGGAGCCCCTCGTCTTCGTGGGCGGTTCTAGCTCTGGCGGATGGCGTCGAGCCCGCATGCACGCCCGCGCAGCGCTCGCGCGCGCGCCGGCGTCTGGCCGCTGGATTGGAGAACCTCGTCGGGCCTCTCGCCTCCCGGGCGCACAGTCGATGGTTCTACGCGCACCCGTCGGCGGTCTCGCGCTTGGCGGCGCGTTCGGGCGTTGTCCGGACGGCGGCGAGCGCATCGCCTGAATTCCACCTCGGCCTCGTCGGCTCCTGGCCACTGGAGGCCTACCTCCGACAGAGTGACCTCGAAGTGATCCTCGATGAGGAAGCGATGGAAGAGCGAACAGAACGGTTCAACCTGCTCCTGCGCGTCGTTGAGGATCGGATCTGGCCCTTCGGCCAAGGTGCTGAGGTAGCGCCTCGCCCGGCCGTGGCGGTCGACTTGTTGGAGTCCGACGACGAGCGCGCGCGCCGCGCCGGCGCCGAACTGTTGGTACGCCCGTGAGCGCCCTGCGGCTTGATCGCCCACCGTTGCAGCTTCCCGATCTCCCCGGTTACGGCGACGAAATCTGGGGGACTCTCCTCGAACTCGCCGACGCGAAGTCTCGAGACTGGACCCTGATCGGCGGGCAGATGGTCCTCCTGCACGCACTCGAACATGACGCCGAACCGACTCGCCTGTCCACAGACCTTGACATTCTCGTGAACGCCCGCGTTGTCGCCGGTGCCGTCAGAGACTTCGTGAGAACGCTGGAGTCGCTCGGCTTCAGCCTCGCTGGGTCGTCACCCGACGTCATTGCTCACCGCTACGAGCGGGGCAGGGCGAGCGTCGATGTGCTGGCTCCTGAAGGACTCGGTCGGCGGGCCGATCTGACGACCACACCACCAGGGCGGACGATCCAAGTCCCCGCAGGTACCCAGGCGCTGGCCCGCACCGAGCTCCTACCGGTGGAGTACGCCGGCACCAGCGGGTTCGTTCCCCGTCCCTCGTTGCTCGGCGCGATCATCTGCAAGGCTGCCGCTGTCGCGGTGGACGATGCACCGAACGCGCAGCGGCTTGATCTCGCTGTGCTGTTGAGCCTCGTCACCGATCCAGCGGCGATGGCCCGGCAACTGACGCGCAAGGATCGCTCGCGCCTCCAGGGGGTGGTCGGAATGACCGATCCTGCCCACGAGGTCTGGTCGCACCTCGAGCCGTCGGTGGCGGACCGGGCGAGACTGGCAATGGTCTCCCTGGTCGGTGAACCGTCGCTCGATCAGGATTCGGCAGTCGAGGGATAGCACTCGCCGTCCGGCGCGCCCAATCGGAGACCCATCAGGTGAAGTCGGCGTACTTCTCCAGGTGGCGGACCGGGCGGCTGAGGGCGTCCTTGCGGAACGGGTCGCCGAGTTCCTTGGTGCACATGATCTCCAGGACAGTGGTGCGGCCGGCGTTCATCTGGGCGTCGATGGCGGCGGTCAGCGCCGGGCCGACGTCCTCGAGGTGGCGGACCCGCATGCCGTCGGCGCCCATGGCGCGGGCCACCTCGGACCAGTCCTCGCCGCCGCCGAGCTCGCCGGCCACGAACCGGCGGCCGTAGAAGTCCACCTGGTTCTTCTTCTCCGCGCCCCACTGGCGGTTGTGGAACACCACCGCGGTGACCGGGATGTTGTGGCGCACTGCGGTCATGGTCTCCACCATGCTCATGGCCCACGCCCCGTCACCGGCGTAGGCCACCGCCGGGCGATCCGGCGCGGCCTTCTTGGCCCCGATGATGGTGGGCAGCGCATACCCGCAGTTGCCCCAGCTCATGGCGGCGAAGAACGACCGAGGCTCCTCGAAGCGCAGGTAGCTGTTGGAAACCGAGTTGATGTTGCCGATGTCGGTTGACACCATCACCCGCGCCGGCATGGCCCGCTCGAGTTCACGCAGAACCTGGCGGGGATGCATCCAGTCGTCGTGCTCGGCGGCGGCCTGCTTGATCATGTCCACACTGAAGTCGTCGGTCTCCTCGGTCCAATCGTCCAGTTCGGCCTCCCAGTCGGCCTTGTCGGCGGCGATGCCGGCGGCCCGCTGCGCCTTCGTGGCATCGCAGGCCAGTTCCCGCCCCGCCAACCGCCCCAGAAGCGCCGTCGCCGCCGCGCCGGCGTCGCCGCAGATGCCCACGTCGATGCGCTTGACCAGGCCGAGCATCTTGGAGTCGGCGTCCACCTGGATGACCTTGGCCTCAGTGGGCCAATAGTCCAGGCCGTGCTGGGGCAGGGTGCCGAACGGGCCGAGCCGGGTGCCCAGCGCCAGCACCACGTCGGCCCGTGAGATCAGGCGCATCGCCGCCTTGGAGCCCTGGTAGCCCAGCGGCCCGCACCACAGCGGATGGGACGCGGGGAAGGAATCGTTGTGCAGGTAGCTGTTCACGACCGGGCAGCCGAGCCGCTCGGCCAGCGCAACCGTCTCGGTCATGGCGTCGCCCATCACCACCCCGCCGCCGGCGATCATCACCGGCAAGGTTGCCCCGGCCAGGAGGTCGGCGGCCGCGTCCAGGCTGCGGTCGCCTCCCGGGCCGCGGTCGAGGCGCTGCGGCGCCGGGATGGCCACGTCGATGTCGCCGTAGAAGCGGTCGCGGGGAATGTTGAGCTGCGTGGGCCCCATCTCCGACAGCGCCCGGTCGAAGCAGCGGGCCGTCAGCTCGGCCATGCGGCGCTCGTTGTTGACGTGGCCCTGGTACTTGGTGAACTCCTGGAACATCGGCAGCTGGTTGGCCTCCTGGAACCCGCCGAGACCGATGCCCATCGTCCCCGCCTCGGGCGTGACGATCACGACGGGGCTGTGGGCCCAGAACGCCGCGGCGACGGCGGTCACGCAGTTGGAGATGCCCGGGCCGTTCTGGCCGATCACGACGCCGTGGCGGCCGCTCACGCGGCTGAAGCCGTCTGCCATGTGGGCCGCGCCCTGCTCGTGCACCACCGGCACCAGCTCGATGCCGGCCGGCTCGAAGATGTCCATGGCGTCCATGAAGGCGCTGCCCATGATGCCGAAGATGGTGTCGACGCCGTGGGCGACCATCGTCTCCACGAACGCCTCGCTGGGGGTCATGCGGGTCATGTCCTCATCCTCCGTTGCACAGAATCACAGCGCGTAGGCGGCGGGGGCGGGCTTGAGCGGTCGGGCGTACCACAGGGGCCGGCGCAGGCCGCCGGGGCCCGGGGCGGGGCGGGTCATCGCCAGCCACTCCCGGTAGGCCGCCCTGGCCTCGGCGGTGTCCACGACCACGTCGCCGTAGTCGTCGCCGGGCTGGGCGGGCGAAACCCGCACCCGCTGGTGCCAGCACTGCATGCCCGAGACAGGGTCGGGCTGCACGCAGAAGGTGAGGTTCTGGTGCACGCCGGTGTCGCTCCACCAGATCCGTTCGGTGTCGTCGTCGGCGCTGGCGTGGCTCTGGGGGCGGCCCCGGCGCCTCAGCCGCCAGACCGTGCCGTCGTTGCTGATGTCGGCGTCGCCGCCCGCCCAGGACCCGCCGGTCGACGGATCCAGGCGCCAGCGGCCCATGTGGTGCGACGCCGCCACCACGCCGGGGCGGATCCCCTCGGTGCGCCAGGCGCCGATCACGAAGTGGCCGATGCGGGTGGTGATCCGCACCAGGCCGCCCACCTCGATGCCGAGCGCCTCGGCGTCGGAGGGGTGGATCCACAACGGGTGGCGGTGGCTCAGTTCCGACAGCCACTTGCTGTTGGCCGAGCGGGTATGGATCAGCGTCGGGATGCGGAACGTCGGCAGCAGGATCCGCTCGTCGCCGGCCAGGTCCAGGTCCTCCCAGTGCACGTGCGACGGGATCCAGGTCGGCGTGGCGTACTCGGGCCAGCCCCAGTCCGCCAGCGTCTCGGAGTACAACTCCAATTTGCGCGAGGGAGTGGGGAAGCCCTCCCGGGGCGTGCCGTCCACCCGCACCGCCGGTGAGCCGTCGCCGAGGCCCGGCACGTGCAAACCGGCCAGGTCCTCCGGTGAGCCCGACCAGGCACCGGGCGTGCCGGAGCGCCGGAAGACGCCGGCGTCATCGATCTCGCAGTCCTGCAACTCGGACGGATCGACCTGGCGCTCGTGCGGCAGGTACATGTCGCCCTCGAGCGCGTAGGCGCCGCGGTCGCGCATGAACTCCAGAGGCGTCTGATCCGCCGCGGCGGCGTCTTCGGCCAGGCCGGGAACGCCCGCGAACATGACTCCGTAGTACTCGTCCACGCTCATCGGCGTGCCGGGTTCGGAGGGGCTCTCGAACCAGCGCCGGATGCCCATGGAGCCGTCGGGGTCGATGCGCCACGACAGCTCGATCCAGAACTCGTTCTCCTCCCACACCTCGCCGGGGTTGAACTCGTGCGTGCGCGACTCGTGGGTCACGGCGTCGCCGCGGATCTCGGCGTAGCGGCGCAGCACCGGCTGGCGGAAGCCGATCCAGCGCCCGGCATGCGTCTCGAAGCTGGCCACATCGTGGCGCTCGGCGCCCACTCCCATCGGCAGCACGTAGTCGGCGAAGACGGCGGTCTCCGACCAGGTGGGTGTGAGGGCCACGTGGCAGGCGACCTTGTCGGGGTCGCTGAGGGCCTCCAGCCAGCTGAACCCGTCGGGGTTGGTCCACACCGGGTTGTAGACCCGGCTGAAGTACACCTCCAGGCGGCCCCGACCCTCGGCCAGCAAGTGGGGCAGCAGGATCGACATCTCGTGGTACGCCAGCGGGTACTCCGGGGGCCAGTTGAGTTCGTTCCACTGCTCGACGGGCGGGGCGCCCGGTGGGTGGGGTGCCTTGTACTTGTTCCAGCCGTTGCCGGTGGTGCCCCCGACGGTGCCCACCGAGCCGGTGAGCACGTTGAGGAAGAAGAGGCATCGGGCCGTCTGCCAGCCACCCAGGTTGCCGGCGCCGGCGGCGCGCCAGTTGTGGGAGGCGAACCTGGTGGGGTGTGCGCCGATGATCCCCGCGATCTCGGTGATCTGGTCCGCCGCCACACCGCAGACTCGCTCGGCCTCCTCGGGCGTGTACGCCGCGTAGTCCTCCGCCAGGGCGGGGCCCACCGAGTCGAACTCCACCGGCCTCTGCGGGTGGCGCTGTCGCAGGTAGACCTCCCAATTCGTCCAGCGGCGCACGAAGTCGCGCTCCCAGGTGCCGTTGAGCACGAGCAGCCGGGCGATGGCCAGCAGCAGGAACGGCTCGGTGCCGGGCCACGCGGGCAGCCAGTGGTCGGCTTTGGCGCCGGTGTTGGAGAGACGGGGGTCGACGCAGATGACCGTCGCCCCCTTGCCCTGCGCCTCGATGATCCGCTGGGCGTGCGGGTTGAAGTAGTGGCCCGACTCCAGGTGTGAGGAGATGAGGAATATCACCTCGGCGTTGGCGAAGTCCGACGAGGGGCGGTCGTGGCCCATCCAGCTCTGGTAACCGAGTCGGGCGTTGGAGCTGCAGATGTTGGTGTGACTGTTGTGGCCGTCCACACCCCAGCACTGGAGCACCCGCTCGGCGTAACCGTCCTCGCCGGGACGGCCCACGTGGTACATGACCTCGTTGCGGCGGCCCTCGGCGATGGCGGTGCGGATGCGGCCGCCGATGTCGTTGAGGGCCTCGTCCCAGCTCACGCGTTCCCATTGCCCCGAGCCCCGCTCCCCGGCCCGCCGCAGGGGGTAGAGGATCCGCTCGTGGTCGTCGATCTGGTTGAGCGTGGCCGGGCCCTTGGCGCAGTTCCGCCCCCGGCTGGCCGGATGCAGGGGATTGCCCTCGATGCGGTCGATGCGCCCGGTGGCCTGATTGACGTGGCACAGCAGGCCGCAAGCGGCCTCGCAGTTGAAGCAGGTGGTGGGCACCAGGGTGTGACGGTTCTCCACCCGGGTGGGCCAGGCCTTGGCGTCGAGCGAGGTGACGTCGTGCCAGGTCTCGTGCGGGGGGTAGCCGGACAACTCGGGCACGGCGCGATCTCCGTCTAGGACAGCGGGACGGACTGGCCCGCCCGCACGAAGCTGTCCTCGTAGAACCACATGCCGGCGACGGCGCAGATCCCGCCGGCGGCGGCCGGCCAGGGGCCTGTACCGGTTGCAAGGCCGGCAGAAACGAGTGCGGCCGGGACGGCCAGGCCCAGCACGACCCCGCCGGCCCAGAACCGGCGGGCGTAGCGACCGCGGGTCATCGCCGCCACCGCAGCGGAGACGTGTGCCGTGCGGTGCGGAGCCAGCTCGACCGCCACGAGCACCGCCGTGGCTGCCAACCCCGCCAGCAGTACCCACTGCACCGTGTCGGGGCTGGGCACCTCCGCGGCCAGGTCCAGCACGGCGTAGCCGGCGCTGCCCGCCACCGCGGCCTGCGCCAGCAGCGTCGGCAGCACCAGGTGCGACTGCCAGAGGTCGCGACCCTCGCACTGGGCGAACAGGAAGGCGGTGTAGCCCGCCGTGGCCGCGGCCAGCAGCGCAGCCGGGGCGGCGAGCGCCTGCAGCGCCCCGACCGAGCCGACCACGCCGGCACCGAACCAGGCCGCGCAGACCGCGGCGAAGGCCCCGAGGACCACGGCGCCCTTCACCAGCCAGGACCGGCGGTTGGCCCGGGTTATCAGGTAGTAGAAGCGGTCGGGCCGGCGCAGGTCCCACACCAGCAGGACTCCCGTGATCGCCAGGAACACGCCGGCGACCACCGCCGGCACCACGCCCGCCACGGCCTGCTCGCCGCCGTGGCCGAGCAGCACCAGCAACGCAGCCACGGCCATCGTGCCCGCGGCGACCGCTTTGGTCACCAAGTAGCCGGCCACCTTCGCCCTCCAGGTCATCTGGTGCGCGGTGGTGTAGGTCGTGCGGGCCTCTACGCCGGCGCTGCGGGCATCGGGGGTCGGGTGCTGGGGGGTGGTGTCGGCCCAGATCATCCCGTCGCCGGCGATCGCTGTGCGCAGCGGATCCAGCGACGCCGGGTTGGCGCCCAGGTAGTGGACCTTGGGCAGGGTCCCCTGCTCGGGAGCCCGCACCGCGGTGTCGCTGCGTGCGATGAGACTGGTGGTCTCGTCATCGGGGTCGTCGAGATCGGCCACCTTGATGGCGTGCGTGGGGCACACCACGACGCAACTCGGCTCGAGACCTTGCTCGATGCGGTGGTTGCAGAAATTGCACTTGTTGGCGGTGTTCGTGTCCGGGTTGATGTAGATGGCGTCGTAGGGGCAGGCGTTCATGCAGCCCTTGCAGCCGATGCAATTGTCGTCGTCGAAGTCCACGACGCCGTTGGACGCCCGGAACAGGGCGTTGGTGGGGCAGATGCTGATGCAGGGGGCGTCGTCGCAGTGGTTGCACCGCATCACCGAGAAATGCCGGCCGGTGTCTGGGAACGAGCCCGTCTCGATGTACTTCACCCAGGTGCGGTTCACGCCGAGGGGGATGTCGTGCTCGCTCTTGCACGCCACGGTGCAGGCGTGGCAGCCGATGCAACTCTCGCTGTCGAGCAGGAACCCGAGCCGGGTCACCGGACGTCTCCGGCGCTCACAGCCGGGTTGGCGGAAAGCCGGTGAATCCCCGCGCACAGCAACTCCACCAGATGCCCGAACGTGTCCTCGGGGTCGTGGGGCAGCGGATGGCCGTCCCCCGACTCGAGGTGGCTGAAGCCGTGGAAAGCGCTGCGCAGGGTGCGTGCGGCATGGACGCGGTCTGTCTCGCTGAGGTCGTAGTCACGCAGCGCTTGGCCCAGAACGGCCAGGACTCGCTCCACCGCGGCCTCGAGTTCGACGTCCCCGGCGCACGGGTAGCGGTCGGTGGCCGCATAGATGCCGGGGTGGTCGCGAACCATCTGTCGCCAGGCATGGCCCACCGCGGCCACGGCGTCGTCGCCGGACAGTCCGACGGCGGCGTCGGTCAGACGCTGGGCCAGGATCACGCGACCTCGGAGGCTGAGGCTGCGGAGCAGATCGTCATAACTGCTCACGTGGCGGTAGAGCGCCGGCTGGCGCACCCCGAGCGCGCCGGCGACCCGGGTCAGCGTCAGCCTGTCGAGGCCGTCGGCATCGGAGATCGCCGCCGCCGCAGAGACCACCCTCTCGCGGTCGAGTGGCCGCCGTGCCGGTGGCATCCCGTCCGGTGGTCGTGTCATGGCCGCCGCCTCTCACCTCCGCCTCGACCCTGGAGGGCGAACGGCCCCGAAGCTAGCAGCTATAACCGTTTCGTTAGAGTCGCCATTTGGTGGCGCGAGCGGCCTGGCAGGCGGCGATAGCGGCCACGGTGACGATGTCATCCACACCGCAACCGCGCGACAGGTCGTGCATGACACCTGCGGTGCCCTGCAGCAACGGTCCGTATGCCCGGGCACCTCCCAGCCGTTCGGTGATCTTGTAGGCGATATTCCCCGAATCCAGATCCGGGAAGACGAACACGTTGGCCTGGCCCGCCACCTCCGAGCCCGGCGCCTTCGACTGCGCCACGGCGGGAGCCCAGGCCGCGTCGAACTGCAACTCGCCGTCCACGGCGAGCGACGGTGCCCGGCGTCGCACGATCTCGGTGGCGCGACGGACCCGCTCCACCCGGGGGCCCGTCGCGCTGCCCTTGGTCGAGTACGACAGCATGGCCACCCGTGCCCTGGTGCCAAGGAGTGACTCGTGCGTGGCCGCGCTCGCCACGGCGATCGAGGCGAGTTGAGCAGGATCGGGTTCGGGGACCACGCCGCAGTCAGCGAAGGTGATCGGCGTCCCGTCGGGCAGGACAAGCACGAAGCAACTGCTGATGGTCTTCACACCGGGAGCCGGCCCGATGCAGTAGAGGGCCGCTCTCACCACATCGGCACTCGGCCGGGTCGCCCCGCCCACGCAGGCGTCAGCCTCGCCGGCGGCCACCATGAGCGCCGCCACGTGGAGCGGGTCACCCAGATCGATGCTCGCGTGATTCGGCGAGGTCTCGGCCGCTTGTTGCGCCGCCGGCGAGACGTGGGCGACCGGGTCATCAAGCAGGATCGCGGTCGCCAGTCCTTCGGCGTCCAGCCGTCGCGCGGCTGCGACAGCCCGCTTGTCGTCGCCGTCGGCCAGCACCACTCGCCGGCGCTCAGCACGCGCCTGACGCCGCCACGACTCGATGACCGGGATGCGGCCCGCTGTCGACGAAGGGCCCGTCAGAACACATCCCCCGGGAACTTCAGCGTCGTCTCAGCCAATCGTCAACGCCGTCGAGCACCTGGTCGATCCGGTTCAGGAGGTCGTCGATCACGCCGGTATCGGCGACGAGCGGTGGCGACACCGAGAGCATCACGCCGCCCCGGCCGTCGGGTCGCACCAGCACGCGCGCCTCGCGCGCCAGCCGGTCCAGCACACCGCCCGGCAGCAGCTCGGCGACCTCGGCGTCGCTGAGATCGGTCCCCGAGTCGCGGTCGCGCATCAACTCCAGGGCGTAGAAGTAGCCGGTACCCCTGACGTCCTTCACGCAGGGGTGGGCCTGCATCAGCGTCCGCAGGCCGTCGCCGAGCCTGGCCTCGTTGCGCAGCACGTTCGCGAACACGTCCTCGTCACGCAGGGCCGTCATGTTGGCGACCGCCACCGCGGTGGCCACCGGATGGCCGCCGAAGGTGGACCCGTGCAGGAACATGCCTGCCGGCGAGTCCCACACCCGCTCGAGCAGAGGGCCGCGGACGACCAGGCCGGCGAGGGGCTGGTAGGCGCTGGTGACACCCTTGGCGAAGGTGATCATGTCGGGCCGGGCGCCGAAGCGCTCGCTGCCGAACCAGTGGCCCAGGCGGCCGAAGGCGTTGATCACCTCGTCGGCGCACAGCAGCACCCCGTGGTCGTCGCAGATGCGGCGCAACTCCAGCCAGTAGCCCTCCGGCGGCACGAGCGCGCCGCGGCCGTTCTGGACCGGCTCGGCGATCACCATGGCGACGTTCTCGGGACCCTCGGCGGTGATCGCCTCCTCCACGGCGGCCACGCAGGGCAGGTCCCGAGCAGTCCGGCCCGGCTCGAGGTCGTCGCCCAAGGTGTTCGGCACGTGCCGCACGCTGCCGGCGAGCATCGGCAGGTAGGGGTCTCGCAGGTTCGGGATCCCCGTCAGCGCGAGGGCGCCGAGCGTGGTGCCGTGGTATGCCCAGTGCCGGGCGATCACCTTGTGGCGCTGCTCGTCGCCGTTGGCGAGGTGGTAGCTGCGGGCGAACTTGAGCGCCGACTCCACCGCCTCGGAACCGGAACTGACGAAGAAGACCCGGTCCAGTCCACCCGGCGCGACCGCCGCGATCATCGAGGCGGCCTCGACGGACGAAGGGTGCGCGAACCCCCAGGTCGGGAAGAAGGCCAGCTTGTCCATCTGCTTCGCCGCGGCTGCGGCCAGATCGCTACGGCCGTGGCCGATGTTGGTGCAGAACAAGCCTGCGAGACCGTCGAGATACTTGTCGCCGCCGGTGTCCCAGACGTAGCAGCCCTCGCCGCGTTCGATTACCAGGAGGTCGTCCGCCCTCCAAGCGTCACCCCGAGTGAAATGAGGTGACAGATGACGGTGTGCCGGGTCCCGGTAATCCGGCATCAGAGCCTCCAGGGTCACCCGGGCGCTGTTCAGCCCGGCCAGTTAGAGGCTAGTGCATCATTGCAAGCTTGTATAACCGCTCGCCGATCGCGCTACGGCGCCGGCCCCCGGCGTCTCCCGCCCTCGGTTGTGGCTCGGGCCAGGATCTCGGCGGAATCCGCCTGTGTTGCGGGGCAGACTTGGCCTCATGAGCGGATCGGCGCCCGGCCAGTTCGTCGGCGTGGGGTTGTCCTTGTCGAATGAGGAGCCGGCGGCTGTCACGCTGGCGCAGGGTGTGCAGGCCGATGCGCTGGGCTACGACGAGGTGTCGATTCCCGAGAGCCGGTTGCACCGCTCCACGACATCGGTTGCGGCGGCGATCCTGGCGCGGACGCGGCGCGTGACGGTGCGCGTCGGGGTGGCCAACCCCGTGACCCGCCATCCGCTGTTGCTCGCCCTGGAGGCCGCCACGCTCGCTGACATCGGACCGGGTCGAGTGCGGTTCGGTGTGGGAGCCTGCGAATGGACGATGCGGGCCTTCGGGTGCGATCCGGAGGGTTGGCTGCCGTACAGCAACACCGTCGAGGCCGTGCGGGCCATGCGGTCGTTGCTGGCAGGCGAGCCGCTGGGGTTCCGGCCGGCGACCTTCGCCGCCGACGCCGACCTGTCTCTCGATCTGGCATCGCCCGCGCCGGTGCCGGTGGATGTGGGTGCCGTCAACGCCCGGATGCTCGAGGCGGCCGGGTGCTGGGCCGACGGCGTGCAGTTGGGCGCCCTCACGAGCCCCGCCTATGTGGCGTGGGCCGCCGAGCGGATCGCCGATGGCGCCCGTGCGGCGGGGCGCGATCCGAGCGAGGTGCTGATCTCGGGCAACGTGCTCACCAGCCTGGACCGCGACCGGGGTGCCGCCCGCCGGGAGGTGCGCGAGGTCCTGGCGTACTACCTGGCTCGGGTGGAGGGCGTGGTCGTCGACCGCTCCGGTGCCGATCCCGAAGCGGTCGCGGTGGTCCGGGCCGCGGTGCGCCGGGACGGGCTTGCCGCCGGCACCGCAACGGTGAGCGCGCAACTCATCGACACGTTCGCCGTGACGGGCGACACTGATGAGGTGATCGAGCGTCTGGTGCCCTTCGGTGCCGCCGGGATGGCGATGCCGCTGTTCTGGTACACCCTGGGGCCCGATCCCACCTGGGCGGTGGAGGTGCTGGCGGCCGACGTGCTGCCGGCCGTGAGGGCCGAACCGTCATGAGGGCGGACTCGCCCGGCGGCGTCGGCCCGCTCGTCAGCACCGCCTGGCTGGCGGAGCGCCTGGCCGATCCGGGAGCGGAGGTGCGGGTGGTGGACTGCCGCTGGTACCTGAAGCCGTTCGACATGCGTGATCCAGACGTCGAGTACGCCCGCGGCCACATCCCGGGCGCCGTGCACCTGCGTTGGGACACGCACTGGGCGGATGCCGGCCATCCCATCCCGGGGATGCTGGCCCAGCCGGAGGAGTTCGCCGAGGTGATGGCCGCCGCCGGCATCGGGGAGCGGACGACCATCGTCGCCTACGACGACGGACATGTCACGGTGGCCGCCCGGCTCTGGTGGGCGCTGCGGGTTTACGGCCACCGCAGCGTGGCGGTCCTCGACGGGGGCATCGGCCGCTGGGTCGCCGAGGGTCGCCCGCTGGCGACGGAGGTGCCGCGGTGGCCCCGGGGTGATTTCGCCGCTCGGCCGCGCTCGGCTGCCTACGCCACACACACCGACGTTGCCGAGGCCCTCGACGACCCGTCGGCCGGCCTCGTGGATTGCCGCATGGAGCCGGCCCGCCTCGAGGACGGGGCGATGATTCCCGGTAGCGCCTACCTGCCCGGCATCGAATTCCTCGACGATGAGGGCCTGATGCGCCCGCCGGAGGGCTGCCGGGAGGCGATCCTGGCGGCAACCGAGCAGGCGCCCCGCACGATCCTCTACTGCCGGGGCGGGGTGGGTGCCTGCGGCACCGCCCTCGCCTACGAGGTAGCCGGCCTCGGCGACGGCGTGTCGGTCTACGACGGCTCCTGGAGCGAGTGGATCACCGTTGCCGACGACGCCCAGCAGGAGCCCCTCTAGCGGTCAGTCCAGGAACTCCTCGGCGCCGAGATCGATGGCGTGGGTGGTGTGCCGGCGCGCCATCGTGGCGAGCAGCTTGTCGCCGCGCTCGGTGCGCTCGACTCCCATCGAGGCGAAGACGACGGTTGCCAGGCCGAAGAAGGATGCCCGGCGGTACGCCTCCCAGCACTCGGACCAACCGAGGCCCGCCGCACCGAAGCCGCAGAGCGCTTCGTAGTAGTCGCGCACGATGCGCTCCTCGGCAGCGCGGCGGTGCTCGATCCGCAGGTTGCCCCCCAGGAAGTACGAGACGTCGGCGAGGGGGTGGCCGACCGCCAGGGACTGCCAGTCCACGGCGCTGACCGCTGCCGGTGTTCGCGTCGTGTCCAGGAGCAGGTTGTCGAGCCGGTAGTCCTGGTGGATGGCGCAGAACACCTCGCCGACAGGTGGGCTGATGGGGAATCCCGAGGTGTAGGCGAGGCGCTGGAACAGATCCCTCTGCTCAGCGGAGAGTTCGTCGTGGTGCCTGTCGAGGAATTCGGGGAGGACGCTCTGGAAGAACGCTGGATTGCGTTGTGCAGCTCCACAGGGTCGTCGTAGTTCAGCCAGTCGGCGTCGGCGAGCGAGGCGTCGCGCCAGGTCGGGCCATGGAGCCCCACCAGAGCCAGCACGATCTGTCGGGCCAGCGACGGGTCGCAGCCGGCGATCTGGTCACCCTGGACAGCGGGGTGCATGTCCTCCAGCAGCAGCACGAATTCCGGGCCGTGGCCCCGGACGGCCGCGTGATAGCAGCGCGGCGTCGGGATCTGCAGCCGCGACCGCAGACGGTTGTAGAAGCCGACCTCTCGGGAGTAGGCGCGCACCACGACGGCCATGTTCCGGGTCATCTTGTCGCTGGACGGGAACTTCCCGACGATCGTGGCCGGGTACTCGGGCCGTGGCCGGGCGTAGGTGAGCACGAAACGCACACTGGTGCCGAACTGGCCGGTACCGACGGGGGCATGGCTGAAGCCGAGTACCTCGGCGTCGGCGTGGCCGGCGCCGCGCAGCACCTCGCTCAGCCACTCGGCCGACACCTCGTCGAGGGTGGGGATGGATTCGTGGCCGGTCACAGTCCGCTGCGGCGGTAGGCGTCCACGACCGGTGCGAGTTCGGCCGGGGTGGCGCCGTGCATGATGACGCCGTCGCACCCCAGGTCGAGTTGGTGGCGGACAGCCGCGGCGCACTGTGCGGGCGACCCCGTTGCGCTGGCGGCGAACCACTCGTCGGGAATGATCGTGGCGATGTGTTCGAGCACCTCGGTCGAGCCGGCGGCGTCGAGCGCGGTCCAGCGGTGCTCGGCAACCACCTCGTCGGCTTCGAACCTCTCCAACACGGCAGGATCCCAGCGGTTCGTCCGCACCAGGAGCTCGCCGTAGGCCTGCAGGTAGCTCGCCAGCCGTCCGATGGTTCCCCTCAGGCGCTTCTCATAGGGGATCAGGTCGGAGATCGTGGCCAGACACGACCAGACGCGGACATCGCCGGGGTCTCGGCCGGCTTGCTCCGCGGCTGACTTGACCGTCTCCACGCATCGGATCACGGTCTCATCCGCGAAGTACGTGTGCAGGATCACCTCGTCGAAGCAGCGGCCGCCGAGGCGCAGGCTGTTCTCGCCGAAGCATGCGATGTTCATCGGCAGGTGCTCGTCGAGGGTCGGATCGAGGAGGAGGAGCGGGAAACGCCCGGCCGGACCGTCGTGGTTCTGGACCATCTCACCCCGGAAGAGCCGCCGCATGATGCCGGCGAAGTCCTCCATCTCGGCCGTGGTGATCTCCGGGATGCCCATCAGCTGCTGCAGGGTGGGGATCCCCCTGCCGATGCCCAGCACGAACCGCCCGCCGCTGAGGCTCTGCATCGTGTAGGCGAAGCCGGCGGTCAACAGGGGATGGCGGGTGTTGTTGTGCGTGGCGCCGGTGGCGACGGTGATCGACTCCGAGACCGCCGCGGCCGCACCGCACAGCACGCCCGCCTCCTTCTTGTTGTAGCGCTCGGAGATGAACACGGTGCCGAGCCCCAGCGCCTCGCCAGCCCTCACCTCCTCCAGCAGGTCACGCGAACTGGCCGGCTGGCCGGCCAACCCGTAGAAGCCAAGCTCAGGAAATTCTGGCGTGGTCATGGCCGGTCGCCTCTGTTCTCGCCCGCCGGTGGGGTGCGGCAATCGTGCACGGGTACGGGCCGGGCGACTTGCCCGGATGCCGCCCCCAACGCCGCGAAAGCTACTGCGGCCGTCGCGGCACCGCTCAGGGATTCGCCATTCGTCGCACCTCGCGGGAGTTCTGAAAGACTAGAACTAGTTCTAGTCTTAGTCGTAATATTCCTAACACTAAAACTAGAGAACTGTGAACTAGAACCAGAACCGTGCGCTGGAACCACAGAACCGTGCACGCATACTCCGGGTACTCCGAGCCACTGCCGGGTCGTTCGAGTCAGTTGCCACCGACGGAATCTCGGTCAGGTGCGAGAGGTCCGGGCCCGTACTCGACGGCGGGGCCCCGATCGGATTCGCTGATCCGCTCGAGGATCTGCCGCTCCACAAGTTCGCGAAGGACCACAGACGCCCGTGGTGAGCCGACCCGGAACAGACCTCGCACGTCCCGGTTCGTGATTCGACCGTGCTCGAGAAGATGCGCTATCACCGCTGCCTCGATCTCGCTGCTTGAGTGCCTCCGATGCGCGACGGCAATCCCGAGTCCGGCAGCGGCGACCCGCGAGAGGCGATAGCGAGCGAGTGCCCCGTTGGCCGAGGCGCCGACGGATTCGATCAGCGGGGCGGACGAGGTGGCAATCCGCTCGAGGGCACGGGCGGTCTCCAACGGTGAGCGTTGGAGTATGGGCGCGATGTCGGCAGGCGTTGCGCTGCTGGTGGCGCAGAGGTGTCGAAGGACGAGCAGCACCTCCACGTCGCCACGGCTCGACACGTCGAGCGACGAGACGAAGCGAGCGAACGCCATGTCGGCCGGCCCGCCCGCGAGTGACACTCGTACGCAGTCGGCCGAGGCTCCGAAAGTGGGTGGCTCCTTGCCGAGTCGCAGCATCGAGCGGTACATCCGGGCCACGCCGGTGCCGAGTTCCTCAATCAGCCCCAGGCTTCGGAATGCCCGAGCCAGCAGCCGGTTCCGGGGCCTGGATGGCGTCGTCAGGATGTTGTCGACCGTCACACCGCTGACCAGCGGGCCCATCGAGGTAATCGACAGAGAGTCGTCGAAGTGCTCGACGTGTATCGGATCGGTGAGGTCCAATCGGCGGTGAACAAAGGCGTTGGCCAGCGCCTCTCGGACGGCGTCCTCGGGATAGCGCAGGAGTTGGAGTTGTTGACCGCCCGGCAGCAGCAGAGGATCCGACAGATTCCTGGCGGCAATGTGCTCCAGGGTGCGGTCCAAGGCGGCGAGCAGAGGAGGGTTGAATCGCGCGCTCGCATCGGGTGGGCTCCCCCCAGTGCGGCGATGCTGATAGCTGACGATCTCTCCGCCGGCCGCGCAGAAGAGTTGTTCGCCGGCCACGAGCAGTTCGCCGTCGGGCAGAGCGACGCCCATCGCCTGGCAGAGTGCTGAGCCGGAGAGTTCGGCCCAACGCGCGCGATCATCAGTGAGTTGTCGCAGGTGGCGACGCGCCAGGTCCACCGCCACCGGATCGAGTTCGTCCACCGATCGGCCGCTGCGGCCTTCGGACGGGTCCTGCCCGCTGCGTTCGGAATGGAGCGCCGCGACCTGATCGGGAGCGAGCGGGAGACAACTGCGCCCGATGCGCCGTGTGACTCTCCCCGCCACTGCGTGCACGGCTGCACCGAGCGGAACTCCGATGAGCAGGAGTCGCGCCCCCCGATGCGTGTGCTCGGCCACCGACACCGTCAACCCCGGATCAGCGGTGTCGAAGATGCAACGACGAACTTCGAGTGGATCGAGGCTCGTTCCCGAGTACGCGCCGGGGCCGCCCACGGAGTTCTCCACGCCCACCACCACAGTCCCGCCCTGACCGTTCGCCAGACAGGTCGCGGCGTTGACAAGGTCGCCGAGAGTCCTCTTGGGGTGGCCGTGATCCGACTTGAACTCGAGCGTCTCCGCCTCGAGGCTCTCCGGAGAGTCGCCACGGTCTATTCGAGCGAGCGCGTGGGTTACCTCGTGCGCGATCGGGAAGGTCGCCATCAGTTTTAGCCTAGTACATGACGGAATCGAAGGCTAGAATTACTTGAGTTGCCCTCGCGGGTTGACACGATTAACAGTTAGAAGTGTGAATGTGTTCGCCCGCGCCCGGGTACCACCGCTAAGGATGGTTCCACCTGTTCACAGCGGGAGCGCCCGGCCTTCGATTCAACGCTCCGTGCCCGGTCAGGGGGATCCTCGCCTGACCGACGAGCAGAAGGTGCAACTTGCGGCCATCGGCGGGAGCGACGCGTTGCAGGAGGCGCTCGACGAGGTGGGGCGGCAGTACCCGGAACTGAGCAACGAGTAGCGCCCCCGGCGGAGCGCGCGGCCGTCGCGGGTGTCCCAAGAGCGTAGAATCAATTAAAGATAATGAACAATATCTAAATATCTCAGATAGCTATGTTGATATAGACAAGGAGTTTGGTATTGTCGGTGTCGTGGCCACCGAACGTCTCGCTGTGTCGCTCGATTCCGAGTTGGTGGCGGCCGTGCGCCGGGCTGCGGAGGAGGACGGCCAAAGCCTGTCCGCCTGGCTCGGGGTTGCCGCCCGTCATCAACTCGCGTCACGGGGTCTTCGTCAGGTCGTGGACGACTGGGAGGAAATCCACGGGCCGTTCACCGACGAGGAACTCGAGGCCGTCCGTCAGCGATTCGGATGACGGCGTACGTTCTCGACGCCGGAGCGCTGATCGCCCTCGATCGCGACGAGCGGGATGTCTGGGGGATGCTCCGTCGGGCCGTGAACCAGGGAGATCGTTTGCGTGTCCCCGCAGGCGTCATCGGGCAGGCCTGGCGCGACGGTCGGCGGCAAGTGCTGCTTGCCCGGGCTCTTGCCCATTGCGACGAAGTGTCGCTCGATGGAGCCGCCGCTCGCGCTGCAGGGACATTGTGCGGACGTACGGGACAATCTGACGTGATCGACGCGTCCGTCGCGGTGACGGCGGCAGGGCTCGCCGGGGTCCAGGATGTTGCGGTCGTCACCTCGGATCCGGACGACATCAGGAGGCTCCTCTCCGTGCTGCTCGCGCCGGTGCGGGTCGTCGAAGTCTGAATCGCTCGAGCGAGCCGACCGCCGCGGACAGTCGCCCGGGCGGATCGGGATCTGGGAAGCGCCTCCGATCAGACGCAGAGGCCGTCGGTTGTGACACCGCGGTGGCTGTAGCAGAGGATGGTGCGCTCCACGGCGCGGAGCGTGAACGGCCCGGGATCCTCCGACATCCAGTCGCCGGCAGGGGTGGCGAAGATGTGCAGCCGGTAGCCCCGCAGTGAGTCGTCGCCGAGGTTCAGCACGTCCACCGTCATCTCGCCGAGCGCCTCGAAGATGCTGGGCCCCACCGTCACGACGACACGCGACGGGGGTTCCCCGGAGGCGAACACCTCGCCGACGATCAGGGCCAACTCGGTCAGGGTGCGGGCCTCCGGCCGCTCGCCGAGACGATCGATGAGATGTGCGGTGATGTCGTCGGTCAACCCGATCGGGGCGAGGTAGGCGCCGCTCGCCCAGCCCGTCACCCCGGCCACCTGCACCTCGTGCCACACGGTCGTGGGCAGCTTCCGGGTGCGGCCGGTGGCCACGATCGCCCCGTCCCACGACTCGAAGTGGGCGATGGGCTCGCCGGAGGGCATCTCCCGGACCTCCAGCAGGTAGGCGATGGGGTTCCCGAGGCCCAGGGTGGCGATGATCGCACCGAACGGCACGTCCCGGACATTCAGCACGTCGTCGTGATCCACCCCCACGACTGCCAGCGACGTGCCCTTGTCAGGCCCGTACTCGTAGGGCTCGCCGGGCAGGTCCTCGTCGCCGGATGGAGCCTTGGCGGCAGCCGTTGCGGTGGTGGGTGTCGACGCCTCGTCGGCGGTCGTTGCGGTCGTGGGTGTCGTGTCGCCGGCTGTTGCGGTCGCCTCCGTGTCCCCGGCCTCGACCGTCGATCCGCCCGCCGGATCCGCCGGCGCCGGGCCGCTCACCACGGGGTCGGTTGTCGCTGTCGGCGGCGGGTTGATCAGGATCACGGGTGATTCGTCGCCACGGTCCGGCACCCGGACCGCCGGCGCCGCGTCGCGTGCCGCCGTGGAGGTTCCGGATCCGCTGCTACCGGATCCGGCGGCGTTGGGGCCGAGGACGGAATCCTGGAGCCCGCCGGTCGAGCCATCCGTCCCGTCACCCGAGTCGAGATCGATGCCAGGATCGACGTCGATGTTCACCGTGCACGCCCCGGCGACCAGTACGAGCAGGATCAGTCCTGTCGCGGCTCTCGTTGCAGCCGTCCTCGCCATCATCAGTCCGATCCCAACTCGACTCATCGACCGGGGACACACCCGGCGCCGCTCGCCGCCGGGGGCGGTGGCCCCGGTACGGACGTCGCGGATCGCCGCCACGCCTTGGGGGTTCCGGTCCGGCAGCGGCGCGGCACGGTCGCCCCGAGGCCCGCCGGGCGCCCCGGCCGCCGGCGGGAACCGGGACTCTCGCTCAGACGCCTGCCTCGTCGGCGGAGGCGTGCCAGCGCTGGGTGCTGATTCGTCCGAGCCAGCTGAAGCCCCAGAAGACCACGATCCCCAGCAGTGAGGAAACCAGGAGGGCGGCGATCAACTCCTTGATCGCCGCCTGGCCGCGGTACTTGTCGATCAGCACCCCGACGCCCTTCTCACCCCGGCCGAAGAAGAACTCGCCGACGATGGCGCCGATCACCGACAGCCCGGCCGCGATGCGCAGGCCGGTGAACGTGGCCGGCAGCGAGGCCGGGAATTCCAGCTTCCAGAAGCGGGTGGCGCGGGAGGCTTTGTGCAGGGTCAGCAGTTCGTGCAGGTTGTGCTCTGCGGACTGCAGGCCGAACAGGGTGTTGGTGATGATCGGGAACAGGGCGATGAGAACCGTGACGATCACCCTGGCCTGGAAATCGAATCCGAACAGCCCGCCGATGAGCGGCACGAGCGCCAGGATGGGGATCGTCTGCAGGACCACCGCCCAGGGGAAGAACGAGCGCTCGACCCAGCGTCTGAAGTTCATCGCCACCGCGAAGAGCATCCCGGCCGCCGTGGCTATGGCCAGCCCCGTGAACGACTCCTTGGCGGTGACCCCCAGGCCGTCGAGCAATTCGCCGCGCACGTCGGCGTCGGAGACCGCCGCGGTCCACACCTGATGCAGCGGCGGGAGCAGGAACCGGCGATCGTCGGCCAGCATCACGTACGACAGCAGGTACCAGAGACCCACCATCGCCAGGCTGAATGCGACCGGCAGGCCGAACCTGGTGGCCAGCCCTCGGATTCGCGTCCGGAGCGCCTCGGCGGGCCGCCGCGCCGGTGCAGGCCCAGCCGAGTCGGAACGGGCACGGCCCGGCCCCTGAGTCTCCCCAGGGACCGGGCCGTCGTCCCGCGGCATGTGTTTGCGGAAACCTCCTCGGCGCCTTCGGCTAGAAGCCGAGGCCGACGGACGGATCCAGGAACTCGTTGGTGTAGAGATCCCCCGGCGTGACGTTCGGGTCGAAGCCCTCGACGCCCTGCTCGGTGAAGATCGGCGTCAGGATGTCGATCAGACCCTGGATGCGGTCGCCGTTCATGTCGCCGATGAAGCCGTTGCCTCCGTCGGTCACCAGCCCGAGGTCTCGCATGGCCACGGTGGCCGCGGCGTGCCCCGCCTTCGACGAGGTCCAGAAGCTGTCCAACTCCTTGACGATGTCGTCCAGCCTGTCGTTGATCGGCTGCGGGTCGTTGAAGTAGTCGACCAGGTCCTGCTGCATGATCGGCACGATCAGCTCCAGGCACTCCCGGTAGCGCTCGATGTCGCCGGAGCGCACCGAGACCGCCGACTGGTAGAGCTCGACACCGGCGTCGTGGATCAGCAGGAAGTCCACCGGCTTCAGCCAGCCCTCGATCTCGTTCTCGTAGCGATACGGCTCGTTGGTGGCGAAGCCCTGCTGCACGAGGCCGTCCTCGGCGATGAACCGGGTCGGCGAGCCGTCGTAGGAGCCGTCGACGTTCGCCGCGTCGAGGACGTCGTTGGCGACCAGGAAGTCCATGTACGTGGCGCCCTGGAAGTACAGCACGGTGGCCCCGGAGTCGCCGATGTCCTCGAACGTCTCGAAGTCGTAGTCGTCCGGATCCCACATGAGGATCTGCGGGCCCACCTCGAAGCTGGTGAACACGGCGGTGACCGGGGTCAAGCCCCAGCTCCGGATGGCGGCGGCCGTGTCGACGTAGGCCATGAAGATGTCGTCGTCGGCGTAGAACTGCGCCGTCGGCGGCGAGAAGCCGATGTACGGACCGCCGGCGCGGATCTCGACGGTGAGGCCCGTGTCACCCAGCTCGCCGGAGTAGGTGCCGTTCTCGGCGTCCACGACCCCGTCGGTGCCGATCATCTGGTAGGTGTGCGCGTGCTCGGGCTCGGGGAACCAGTCCGTCTGGATCACGAGCGGGTTCGGGCACACGTCGGTGAGCTGGACACCTGCCATGGCGGCCTCGGCCTCGGCCTGGGCCTCGGCACGAGCCTCCTCGGCTTGGGCTTGTGCGGCCTGCGCCGCCTCGGCGGCGGCTCGGGCATCGTCGGCTTCGGCCTGGGCGGCTGCCGCTTCTTGCTGGGCGGCTGCCGCTTCTTGCTGCGCGGCTGCTGCCTCCGACAGCGCTTCGTCGGCCGCCGCTTGGGCGCTTGCCAGGGCGTCCTCGGCTGCGGCCATGGCTTCCTCGTTGCCTTCGGCGGTGGCTTGCGCCAGGTCGGCCCCGGCCTGTGCGGCCTCGGCTGCGGCAAGTGCCGCGTCGGCTGCGGCGCCGGCGGCTGCGGCGTCGGCTGCGGCTGCGGTGGCCTCGGCTGCGGCGGCTGCGGCGTCGGCGCCGGCCACTGCGGCGTCAGAGATGCCGGTGTCGGCGTCCGCCTGGGCGCCTTGTGCGGCTGCGGCGGCAGCGCCAGCCTCCGACATCGCCGCGGAGGCGTCCGCCTGGGCGGCCTGCGCTGCGGCAAGCGCCGCGTCGGCGGCTTCCGAGGCCGAGTCATCCGCGGCGCAAGCGACTGCCACGACAGCCAGCGCCGCGACAAGTGCGATCAGGACACGTTTGTTCATCGGTTTGTCTCCTCCGTTTCGACTGCCTGAGAGATCTACCCTCCGGTGCGGTCGGACGGGGCCTCAGGGTAGTCAAATCCGAACCGGTTGGTGGCTCGCCGCTCTGTCGTGCTCGCCGGCGATCGGCGGGACCGCGGGGTGCCAGTCGATTGCTTGTCAGGACCGGGCTCGGCAACGGCTCGCGGACGAACTGGTTTGCGTCTCAGGCCCCGGGCGCCTCGTGCTTCAGGCGGAGTACCAGTGGCTGGTGAGGCGCCGGCCGGCCCAACCGAAGAACCAGAACAGCACCACGCCGAGCAGCGAGCTGAAGATGATGCCGGCCACCAGCTTCGACCCGGAGAGCTGGTTCTGGAACAGGAACAGCAGCTGCCCGAGCCCCTCGGTTCCGTAGGTGCCGCCCTTGAAGAAGAATTCGCCCACGATGGCGCCCACCACGGCCAGGCCCGCGGAGATGCGGAACCCGGTGAAGATGGCGGGCAGGGCATGGGGCAATTGGAGCTTGCGGAAGCGGGTCCAGCGACCTACCCGGTGGAGTGTGAGCAGGTCGTGCATGCTGGGCTCAACCGAGCGCAGCCCGAACAGGGTGTTGGTGATGATCGGGAAGATCGAGATGATGATCGTCACCACCACCTGGCTCTGGAAGTCCCATCCCCACCACAGGCCGATGAGCGGGCTGATCGCCACGATGGGCACGGCCTGCACCGCCACGGCGTAGGGGAAGACGCTCCGCTCGATCCAGCGGGCCTGGCTCATGACCACGGCGATGGCCATGCCGCCCACGATTGCCAGGGCCAGACCGACCAGGGTGACCTGCGTCGTGCGCCACAGACCGAGCAGGACCTGCTCGAGGTTGTCCCAGGTCAGGAACCCCACATCCACGACCCGATGCAGCGGGGGCAGGAAGAACTGCTGGTCCCGATCCAGCACGAAGTAGGTGAACAGGTACCAGATGCCGATGACGCCTGCGGCCACGGCGGCCGGGGGTCCCAGCAATCGGGCCCGCTGTGCGGCTCGCTCTGCCGTGGAGTGGTACGCCTCGTCGCCCGCGGCGACGGCGACCGATTCCGTGGGCTCAGATGTCTGCGTCGTCGTTCCTGCGTCCATCGACTCGTACCGGCGCTGCCTGGACCGTCCGCAGCCTAGGCGTTGGGGCGTCGCATGTCGCCACCGGGAGCGGGCCGATCGCCGGCGGTTCACGCCAGGCGCGGTTCGGCCGATTGATGTGGCCGCATCTGTCGGCGGCTCGCCGACATCGGGTCCGCGAACAGGCCGGTCGGGTTTGCCCCCGCGCATCGGTGACGGGTTCCGGCCTGTCAGAATGTCGCCCTGTGAGTGCCACACCACAGCTTCCCGACCGCGCCCAGGTCGTCATCGTCGGCGGAGGCGTGATCGGCTGCAGCACGGCTTACCACCTCACGCGCCGCGGCATCAGCGACGTTCTGGTCCTCGAGCAGGGCAGTCTCACCTGCGGCACCACCTGGCATGCCGCGGGGCTGGTGACCCAACTGCGCTCGACGTACAGCCTCACGCAGCTGGCCACCTACTCGGCCCGCCTGTTCGAGCAGCTGGAGGAGGAGACCGGCCAGTCGCCCGGCTACCGCACCGAGGGGTCGATCACTGTCGCCGACAACGCCGAGCGCTGGGAGGAGGTGCGGCGCGGCGCCTCCATGGGAACCATGGTGGGTGTCGAGACCCGCATCCTGGACCTCGACGAGTTGAAGGAGCGCTGGCCGCTCATCCGCACCGACGACCTGGTGGGTGCGCTGCTGGTGGTCCGCGACGGCCAACTCTCGCCGGTGGATGTGACCATGGGCCTGGCGAAGGGGGCCCGCGACCGGGGCGCCACCGTTCGCGAGGGTGTCGCCGTCACGGGCCTGCGCACCCGCGACGGTCGGATCGTCGCCGCGCGGACCGACCGGGGCGACATCGAGACCGAGACGGTCGTGCTGGCCACGGGCATGTGGACCCGTCAACTGGCCGCCACCATCGGCGTGAACGTGCCGCTCCAGGCCTGCGAGCACTTCTACGTCGTGACCGAGCCGCTGGAGGGGGTGGATGCCACCACGCCCGTGCTGCGCGACCCCGGCAACTACACCTACTTCAAGGAGGAGACCGGCAAGGTCATGGCCGGCTTCTTCGAGCCCCGCGGCAAGATCTGGCACCTCGAAGGCGTGCCCCCCGGCAGCTCGTTCGTGCAGTTGCCCGAGGACTGGGAGCACATCGGCCCCATCTTCGAGCGCTCCATCCACCGCGTTCCGGCGCTGGGCGAGTGCGGGATCCAGCTCTTCTTCAACGGACCCGAGGCCTTCACACCCGACGGCGTCTTCTACATGGGTGAGGCGCCCGAGGTGGACGGCTGCTTCGTGGCGGCCGGATTCAACTCCATCGGGGTGCAGACCTCCGGCGGCGTGGGTTGGGTGCTGGCCGACTGGGTCGCCGACCGCAATCCGCCGATCGACCTGACGTCGGTGGACATCAGCCGGGCATTTCCCTTCCAGGCCGACCCCGAGTATCTGCGCGCCCGCATCGGCGAGAGCCTCGGCCTGCTCTACGCCATGCACTGGCCGCATCGCCAGTACGAGAGCGCCCGAAACCGGCGCCTGTCGCCGCTGCACGACCGTCTCGACGCCGCCCGCGCTGTCTTCGGCGAGACGGCCGGCTGGGAGCGCCCCAACTGGTACGCCGCGGACGGCCAGGAGAGGGCCTACGTCTACAGCTACGGCAAGCAGAACTGGTGGGCCAACGCCGGTGCCGAGTGCCGGGCGGTTCGCGAGCGCGTGGGTCTGTTCGACCAGACGTCGTTCGTGAAGTTCAGCGTCACCGGGCCCGACGCCCTCATTGTGCTGAACAGGCTGAGTGCCGCCGAGGTCGACGTGGCACCGGGGCAGGCCGTCTACACGCAGTGGTGCAACGACCGGGGCGGTATCGAGGCCGATCTCACCGTCACGCGACTCGGCGAGGAGTCGTTCCTCGTGGTCACCGCCGCGGCCAGCCAGACTCGTGACTGGGCCCGGCTGCGCCGGGGCTGCCGGGGGTTCGACGTGGACATCCGGGACATCACCGAGGACCAGGCCATGCTGGGGCTCATGGGTCCGCGGGCGAGGGACGTGCTGGAGCCGCTCACCGGCGCCTCGCTGGCGGACGAGGACTTCCCGTTCTCCGCCGCCCGGTTCATCGACGTGGCCGGCGTCGAGGTGCTGGCGATCCGCATGAGCTACGTGGGCGAGTTGGGTTGGGAGCTGTACGTCGCCAACGCCGAGGCGGGGGCTGTCCACGACGCCCTCGTGGCCGCCGGCGAGCCGCACGGGTTGGCGCTCGCGGGCTACCACGCCATGAACACGCTGCGCCTCGAGTCCGGATACCGCCACTGGGGCCACGACATCTCCCCGGCGGACACCCCTCCGGAGGCCGGGCTGGGGTTCGCGGTGGGCTGGGACAAGCAGGCGGACTTCTGCGGCCGGGCCGCGCTGGAAGCCCAGCGCGGGCTACCCCGCACGAAGCGCCTCGTGCAGTTCCGGCTCGAGGATCCCGAGCTGCTCGTCTACCACGACGAGCCGGTCCTGCGAGACGGCGCGGTGGTGGGGTGCACGACCTCGGGCGCCTGGAGCTACCTCGAGGACCGCTGCCTCGCCATGGGTTACGTGCACCACACCGACCAGGTGACTGCCGACTGGCTGGCGGCGGCCGCCTTCGAGATCGACGTGGGCGGGCGGCGGGTCCCGGCCACGGCGCAGCTGCGGAGTTTCTACCGCCCGCGCCGGAGGTGAGATGACTACCGAGATCCGGGTCGTGATCGTCGGCGGCGGCGCCATGGGCGCGGCCCTGCTGTACTTCCTGGCGCACGAGGGCTGGACCGACACCATCCTCGTGGAGAAGGGCGAGCTGAACTCGGGCTCCACCTGGCACGCAGCCGGGATGATCCCCAACTTCACCAGTGACTTCAACCTGGCCAAGGTGCACGAGGTGGGGGTGTCGCTGTACCGCAGCATCGAGGCCGAGACGGGCCTTGCCACAGGCTGGCACGAGCCCGGCACCGTCCGTCTCTGCCGCAAGGGACGGCCCGAGGAGGCGGACTGGCATCGCTACACCCAGGGGCTGCTGCACCAAGCCGGCGTGGAGTGCCACATCATCGGTCCCTCCGAGATCGCCGAGCTGCACCCGCTGCTGAACCTGGACGACGTGGTCTCCGGCGCCTACACCCCCAACGACGGCTGGGCCGACCCGTCGAGCTGCACCAACTCCATGGCCCGCGGCGCCCGCCGGCTCGGCGCGGAGATCCGCCGCCACACCCGCGTCACCGACATGAACCAGCTGCCCGACGGCCGCTGGGAGGTGATCTGCGACAACGACCGCATCATCTGCGAGCACGTCGTGAACGCCGCCGGCCACTACGCCCCGCAACTCGGCGCCATGGTGGGCCTCGACGTGCCGATCGTCTCGGTGATCCATCAGTACCTGGTGACCGAGCGCATCCAGCCCCTGGTGGACCTGGGCTACGAACCCCCCACGATACGCGATCCCCGGGCGTCGATGTACGTGCGCAGCGAGCTGGACGGGATGCTCGTGGGGCCGTACGAGATGTCGGACTCGCAGCCCTACGGCGTCGACGGCGTGGACTGGGACCTGCACTTCTACCTCACGCCCCCCGACCTGGACCGCCTCGAGGAGTGCCTGGAGTGGGCGGCGGTGCGCATCCCCGCCTTCGGCGATGCCGGCATCCGCAAGGTCGTATCGGGCCCGATCACCCATACCCCTGACGCCGGCTACCTGATGGGGCCGGCGCCGGGCCTGCGGAACTACTGGCACTGCAACGGCGCCTCCATCGGGGTGACCCAGGGGCCTGGCGCCGGCAAGTACCTGGCGCAGTGGATGGTGCACGGCCAGACCGAGATCAACGTGCGGGGCATGGATCCGCGCCGCTACGGCGACTACGCCGGGGCGCGCACCCACTACACCATCGACAGGTCCCTGGACGAGTATCACGAGATGTACCAGCCGCGCCCACCGGGCGAGTACCGGGCGGCGGGCCGGCCACAGAAGACGACCCCGATCTACAAGCACTTCGACGCCCTGGGTGCGCAGTGGCAGGAGGTCTACGGCTGGGAGCGCCCGCAGTACTTCTCGCCCGACGGCAGCCCCGAGGTGCACTCCTACCGCCGCTCGAACGCCTTCGAGCCCGTCGGCGCGGAGGTGCGCGGCGTGCGGGAGCGCGTGGGAATCGCCGACCTCACAGCCTTCGCCAAGTTCGAGGTCACCGGCGCCGACGCCGGCGCCCTGCTGGACCGCCTGTCAGCCAACCGCCTGCCGCGCCAAGGCGGTATCCGGCTCGTGCACATGCTCACCGAGCTCGGCGGCATCGAGTGCGAGATGACCATCACCGGGTTGGGCCCTGAGCGCTTCTACCTCTCCTCGGCCATCATGGGCCAGAGCCACGACCGGGACTGGCTGACCCAACACGTCGCGGCGGGCGAGGATGTGACGGTCAACGACGTCACCGACGAGACGGCGTTGCTCGGCCTCTCCGGCCCGCGGGCCCGGGACGTCCTGGCGCCCCTCACCGCGGCCGATCTCGGCAACGAGTCGTTCCGCTGGCTGACCGCCCAGGAGATCGAGGTGGCGGGGGTTCCCGTCAAGGCGCTGCGGGTGTCCTACGTGGGGGAGTTGGGCTGGGAGTTGCACTGTCCCATCGATCGGATGGCCGAGGTCTACGAGGCGCTCCTGGAGGCGGGCGAAGGTCACGGCATGGTCCACTACGGCAGCTACGCCATGAACGTGATGCGCATCGAGAAGGCCTACAAGGCCTGGGGCGCGGAGCTCACCACCGAGATCACGCCCATCGAGGCGCGCATCGAGCGCTTTGTGGACTTCTCCAAGGACTTCATCGGCAAGCGGGCCACGCTGGCGCGCCGCGACGGGCCCGAGCCGCTGCAGTGGGCGCTCGTCTACTGCACCGTCGGCGAGGGCGACAACGACGTCTGGGGCAACGAGCCCGCCTACGCCCCCGGGAGCGACGAGATCATGGGCATCGCCACCAGCGGCGCCTACGGGCACTCCGTGGGCACCAGCCTGGCCTTCATCTATGTGGCCCCGGAGTTCGAGACGCCAGGGTCCAGCTTCGAGTTGGAGATGCTGGGCGAGCGCCGCACCGCCACCGTGCTGGGGGCCGCCGCCTACGACCCCGAGAACAGGGCACCACGATCTTGAGGGTGAGAGCCGCGACGTAGTCGTCACGCCGAGAGGCTCGAGAGCCTCGAAAGGAGGCCGGATGGCCGAACAGCCTCGGGAAGCTCCCCGCCGCCGGAGCGGCGGTCGAGCCGGGCGAATCGCCGAGCGCCAGGCGGCGCCGGCGGCGGACGCCCGCCCGGTGCGCCCAGGGCTGCCGGGTGGCCGCTACGCGCCGCTCAGCGACAGTGACATGCAGCAGATCTACGACACGGCGCTGGGGCTGCTGGAAGATGTGGGGATGGGGACGCCGATTCCGGAGTTCACCGAGGTCGTGACCGGTGCGGGAGGTTGGCTGGACGCCGACGGTCGCCTGCACTACCCGCGGTCCTTGATCGAGGAAGGCATCCGGCGGTCCGCCAAGGAGTGGATCTGGCACGGCTTCGACGACGACAAGTCGATCCACGTCGGCGGCAACCGGGTGCACTACGGGACTGCGGGCGCGGCGGTGCTGATCCACGACTACGAGACCAACCGGTTCCGCCCCTCGACCATCAGCGACGTCTATGACTGCGCCCGCCTGGTGGACTCCTTCGATCACGTCCACTTCTTCGGGCGCACCTGCGTGGCGCGCGATCTGGAGGATCCCCGTGACCTCGACCTCTCCACGGCTTATGCGGTCCTGATCGGGACGTCCAAACCCTCCGGGTCGGCATGGTTCGACCCGCAGCACGTGCACGAGTCCGTCGAGATGTTCGACCTTGCGCTGGGTGGGCCGGGCGAGTTCGCCAAGCGCCCGTTCGTCGTTGGCTACAACACGTTCGTGGTCCCTCCCATGCGCTTCGCCGAGGAGGCCAACCGGTGCATGGTGGCTCAGGTCGAGACGGGGATGCCCGTGCTGCTGCTGTCGGCGGGCCAGGCGGGCGCCACCGCGCCGGCCGCCCTGGCCGGCGCGCTCGTGCAGGCCCTCGCCGAGTGCCTCGCCGGGCTGTGCAACGTCAACCTCATGCGGCCGGGCCATCCCTGCATCATGGGCATGTGGCCCTTCGTCTCGGACCTGCGTACGGGCGCCATGAGCGGCGGTTCGGGTGAGGAGGCGGTGGTGAACGCGGCCGCCGCGCAGTTGGTCAACTGGATGGGCCTGCCGTCGGGAGTGCCGGCCGGCATGACCGACTCGAAACTGCCCGACGCCCAGTCCGGCTATGAGAAGGGCCTGACCGTCGGGCTGGCCGGAAACGCCGGCGCCAATCTGATCTTCGAGTCGGCCGGCATGCTGGCCAGCCTGCTGGCGTGTTCGCCCGAGCAACTGGTCATCGACAACGACATGCTGGGCTCCATCAACCGCACGGTCCGCGGCATCGAGGTGGACGAGGGAACGCTGTCGGCCGGCGTCATCGCCGAGGTGATCGCGGGACCCGGGCACTTTCTGGGCTCGGCGCAGACCCTGGCGCTGATGCAGACCGAGTACGTCTACCCGATCATCGGCGACCGCGAGTCGCCCGAGAACTGGAGCGACGCCGGCGGGCTGAGCGCGCTGCAGGTTGCCCACGACCGCGCCCGGCAGGTGCTCGCCGAGCACTACCCCGACCATGTGAGTGCCGAGACGGACATCCGCATTCGCGAGGTCTTCCCCATCCGCCTGCCCTCGCGTTTCACCTGAGCGACGCCCTTTCCCGATTCCGTCGCCCGCGCTCGGAGGTCGTCCGAGGGCCTCGTGGGGACCCCTGCCGTTGCCGTGGTACCAACTGGAATCCTGTGCTAGATTTGTTCCGCATTACGGTTCCGGTCCACGATGCGGAATCAAGACGGCTCGTGCCGAAGTGGCGCGGCACCGCAAGTTGGGCCGGACGAAGGGTGGAACCTGCAGTGGCTCCTCGCCGGCGGGACCGATTGCCGGGAGCGTCGCAGCGGGTGCCGCGGTTGGCTCTGAAAGGACACGCTCATGAGTGATGTGCCCGCGAACGCCGACTTCGACGACGCCGACGACCTGGACCTGTCAGCGCTGGGTGACGAGGAACTCTGCGCCCAGATGCACGACGACCTCTACGACGGCTTGGCCGACGAGATCGCCGAGGGCACGAACATCCTGCTCGAACGCGGCTGGTCGGCGGACAAGGTCCTGAACGACGCCCTCGTGGAGGGGATGCGCATCGTCGGCATCGATTTCCGTGACGGCATCCTCTTCGTGCCCGAGGTGCTGCTGGCTGCCAACGCCATGAAGGCCGGCATGGCCATCCTGCGGCCGCTGTTGGCCGAGACCGGGGCAGAGCCAATCGGCAGCGTCGTCATCGGCACGGTCAAGGGGGACATCCACGACATCGGCAAGAACCTCGTAGCCATGATGCTGGAAGGTGCCGGATTCGAGGTGTTCAACCTGGGCATCAACACCGACGTGGAGGAGTTCCTGGCTGCGCTCGACGAGCACAAGCCCGACATCCTGGGCATGTCGGCCCTGCTCACGACGACCATGCCGTACATGAAGGTCGTCATCGACACGCTCGTCGAGAAAGGTCGGCGGGACGAGGTCATCGTCCTCGTGGGCGGGGCGCCCCTCAACGAGGAGTTCGGCGCGGCCATCGGGGCCGACGCCTACTGCCGCGATGCGGCCATCGCCGCGGAGACGGCCACGAACCTCGTGACGGCGCGCCGCGCCGCCGGGTGACGGAGCGACGATGACCCGGCTCGGGGCACCGGCCCCGGCGAGGGATCGGGTCCTGGTCATCGCCTGCGGGGCACTGGCCCGCGAACTCGCGGCGGTCACGGCCGAACTGGACGGGTTGGACTTCGAGTGCCTGCCCGCCCGCCTGCACAACCGCCCCGAGCAGATTCCCGAGGCCGTGCGCCGGCGGGTGCGGGCGGCCCGTGGCGCATACGACACGATCCTCGTGGGCTACATGGACTGCGGGACCGGCGGCCTCCTGGACCGGGTCTGTACCGAGGAGGGGGTTGAACGGCTCCCCGGCGCCCATTGCTACGAACTGTACGCGGGCTCGGAGACCTTCGCCGCCCTGCAGGAGGCGGAGCCCGGCACCTTCTACCTGACGGACTACCTGGTGCGGCACTTCGACCGCCTGATCCTGGAGGGACTCGGCATTGCGGACCACCCCGAACTGCGCGACATCTACTTCGGCCACTACACGCGGGCAGTGCATCTCGTGCAGGACACCGACGCCGCCCTGGATGCCGCGGCGCGCAATGCCGCGGCAAGCCTTGGTCTGCGCTACGAGCGGATCGTGGTGGGCTGTGACGGACTGGCCGCGCCGCTACGGTCCGGGCACAGTCTCGCCGTCCGGGCAGCCTGATCGTGGTGGCCCAGGGTGAGCGGGCCGCCGGCCGCCGCCGGCGTCGGCGCGACGGTGCCGGCGACCTCGTCGTCATCAGCTGGCGCGACATACCCGCCCAGGTGAACGCGGGCTCGGGTGAGCAGAGGGTCCAGCGCATCCTGCCTCGCCGCTTCCAGCGGGCCATCGACAACGCCGCAATGGTGGCGGGGATGTCCTCGGCGTCGCAATACATCGGTGAGTGGCGGCGGAGCTCCCGCTCGGTCGACGGCGACGATCCCGAGGGTGCGGCCCTGCGTGTGGCCGCGGAGTTGGAGGCGGCCTTCCCCCGCGAGCGCCTCGAGACCTTCGTGGCGACCGGCGGGTGGGACCCCGAGCGCGCCGAGCCTCCGGCCGGCGGCGCCGAACCGGCCCCAGGAATGCAGCACCAGGAGGAAGTGACGTGACCGAGACTGTGATCAGTTCCCGCACCAGAGAAGTCGTGATCGGGTTCGAACGTCCCTTCGTGATGATCGGCGAGCGGATCAATCCCACCGGGCGCAAGCTGCTGACCGAGGAGATGAAGGCCGGCGACTTCAGTCGCGTGGAGGCCGACGCCGTCGCCCAGGTGGTTGCCGGTGCCCACGTGCTGGACGTCAACGCCGGGATCCCGCTGGCCGACGAGCCGGCACTACTGACGCGGGCCATCAAGCTGGTGCAGGAGGTGACCGACGTGCCGCTCTCCATCGACTCCTCGATCGTGGAGGCACTGGAGGCGGCCATCACCGTGTACGACGGCAAGCCGCTCATCAACTCGGTCACCGGCGAGGAGGAGGTGATGGAGCGGGTCTTGCCCCTGGTGCAACGGCACGGCGCCGCCGTCGTGGCGATCTCCAACGACGAGACCGGCATCAGCGAGGACCCCGACGTTCGCTTCGAGGTGGCCCGGCGGATCGTCGAGCGGGCCGCCGACCATGGCATTCACCACTCCGACGTGGTGGTGGATCCGCTCGTCATGCCGATCGGCGCCGTCGGGACGGCGGGCCGGCAGGTGCTGCACCTCGTGCGACGTCTCCGGGAAGAGCTGCGGGTCAACACCACCTGCGGAGCCAGCAACGTCAGCTTCGGGCTGCCCAACCGCCACGTGATCACCGGCACCTTCCTCTCCATGGCGATCGGCGCGGGGATGACATCGGCGATCATGAACCCGCTCCACCCCGAGGTGAAGAACGCCGTCATGGCGGCCGACGTGCTGGCCGGTCACGACCGCGACTGCATGGCCTGGATCGGCGCGCACCGGGAGATGGGCGCGCTCGGCGCGGGGATCTCCCGGCGCCGGGGCGGGCGGCGGCGCAGCGCGGCCTGAGCTTCCCGCTCCGGTGGCGGAGACGATGATCCGGGACATCCGGCGGTCTCCCGACCCGTCATTCCGGCGAAGAGCCTGCCCCGGACTTGCTCCGGTACTGGAATCGAGGGTTGGGCATGTCCGGCTGTCTGCTCACTCGTCATTCCGGCGAAGAGCCTGTCCCGGACTTGCTCCGGGACCGGAATCGAGGGTCGGGCATGTCCGGCTGTCTGCTCACTCGTCATTCCGGCGGAGGCCGGAATCCACCGCGACGGCGCCTTCTGTGGCCGGGCCGGCTTCGTGCGCCTCTCCTACGTCATTCCGGCGGAGAGCCTGCCCCGGACTTGATCCGGGGGCGGAATCCACTGCCGGAGAGCACAGGCGCGCCTTCCAGCGACCGAACGTCCTGTGACGGGCGGACGTAGCACCGGCGAGCACCGCGTGGTGTTCACCCCGTCGGGCATCGAGGTTCCGGCGGCGGCGGGCACCAGCGTGCTGGACGCCGCCCGTGCCGGCGGTGTGGATCTGGACTCGGTGTGCGGGGGGCGCGGCCTGTGCGGCCGCTGCCAGGTGGTGCCGGCACTCGGCCACCACGCCAAGTGGGGGATCTCCGTCAGCGCGGGGGCGCTGTCGCCGCCCGGCAGCGTCGAAGCCGACTATCGAGGGCGCAGACCGCTGACGGGGGACAACCGGCTGGGCTGCCAGGCTCTCGTGAACGCGGACGTGGTCATAGACGTTCCCGCCGCCAGCGCCGTGCGGCGGCCCGTCGTACGCAAGGCCATAGACCTGGGCGACGTGGTGCTGGACCCGGTGGTCACTCTGCACTACCTGGAGTTGCCGCCGCCGGTCCTCGGCGAGGAGGTGAGCGACGCCGAGCGGGTCGTCGCAGGACTCGGGGACGACTGGGGACTGCACGACGTGGCCGTGCCGCCGGTCGTGCTGGCGGACCTGCAGGCGACCGTCCGCGCCGGCGACGGGGCGGTCACCGCGGTCGTCGCCGACCGCAAGACGCTGCTGGCGGTTCGCCCCGGATATTCCGACGAGGCGCGGGGCATCGCCATCGACGTGGGGTCCACGACCTTGGCCGGCTATCTCCTGGATCTGACCACCGGGGAGGTCGTTACCACCGCCGGTCGCATGAACCCGCAGATCCGCTTCGGCGAGGACCTGATGAGCCGGGTGTCCTACGTCATGATGAACCCCGGCGGGGCGGCGGCGCTGACCGAGGCGGTCCGGGGCGCGCTCGACGAGTTGGTCGGCGAGTTGTGCGAGCAGGCGGCGGCGTCCCCCGACCATGTCCACGACACGGTCGTCGTCGGGAATCCGATCATGCACCACCTCGTCCTGGGGCTCGATCCGACGCCGCTCGGCACCGCCCCGTTCACCTTGGCCGAGCGCCGCAGCGTGCGCGCCGCCGCGGCCGATGTCGGGCTGGGGCTGCGGTACGCGTCGCTCTACGTGGCTCCGTGCATCGCCGGCCACGTGGGAGCCGATTCGGCTGCCGCCACGCTCGCCGAGGGTCCGCACAGGGTTGCGCACCCGCAGTTGCTCGTGGACGTGGGCACCAACGCAGAGATCGTGCTCGGTGACGGGGAGCGGGTCTTCGCCGCCTCCAGTCCCACCGGGCCGGCCTTCGAGGGCGCCCAGATCAGCTGCGGTCAGCGCGCTGTCGCCGGCGCCATCGAGCGGGTCCGCATCGACCCGGTCAGCCTCGAACCCCGTTTCAAGGTGATCGGTTGCGACGTCTGGTCCGACGACGCGGGTTTCGCCGAGGCACTGGGATCGCTGCAGGTCTCGGGACTGTGCGGCTCGGGCATCATCGACGCCGTCGCCGAGATGTTCCTGGCCGGCATCATCGATCGCCACGGTGTCGTACAGGGGCGCCTGGCCGAGCGCACCCGCCGGATCATCGCCGACGGGCGCACCTTCGCCTACGAGCTGCAGAGCGAGCCCGTGTCCCTGCGGATCACCCAGAACGACGTGCGGGCGATCCAGTTGGCCAAGGCGGCTCTGCGGGCCGGCATCGACCTCCTCACCGAGCACGCCGGAGTGGCCGAGGTGCACGACATCCGCCTGGCGGGTGCCTTCGGAGCGCACATCGATCCGGTTCGCGCGCTGGTTCTGGGCCTGGTCCCCGACGCGCCGGTGGCCGGAGTGCGCTCGGTGGGAAACGCCTCCGGCGCGGGTGCGGCGCGGCTGCTGCTGTCCCGCTCCCAGCGCGGCGAGATCGAACAGCTCAGCGAGCGCATCGTCAAGATCGAGACCGCCACCGAGCCGCGCTTCCAGGAACTGTTCGTGGCGGCGATGGCCTTCCCGCACGAGACGGCGCCGACGACGCATCTGGAGCAGGTGGTCGACCTCCCGCCGGCCGGCGACGCCGAACCGGCCGGAGTGACCGGAGCGCGCCGCCGCCCCCGCCGTCATTCCGGCGAAGAGCCTGCCCCGGACTTGATCCGGGGCCGGAATCCGTGAGCGTTGCCGTCATTCCGGCGTAGGCCGGAATCCAGTGCCCCGCTGTGGGACTGCGCTGCGGGAATCGGACAGCAATCTCCTCACGTCAGACAGCGAGACAGGTGAACCCATGAGCGAACCACGAAGACGCAGGGGCGGCGGGCGGGCCGCCCGACAGGCGACGCAGGCCGCCACAGCGCAGGTGACGGTGCCCTACCTCGAACGCACCGGGCCGCCGGTGGAGATCCTCGACGAAGAGGGCCTCGTACGCATCGAGGAGGCGGCGGAGACCCTGCTGGGGGAGGTGGGCATCGCCTTCCAGGAGTTCCCCCTGGCGCTGGAGCTGTGGCGAGAGGCCGGCGCGGACGTCGACGGAGAGTTGGTGCGCTTCCCGCACGGGCTCTGCCGGCGGATCGTGCAGGAGAACGCTCCGGCCGTCTACGTCCAGCACGCCCGCAACCCGGCCCGAAACGTGCGCATCGGCGGCAACACCACCGTCTTCGTCCCCAACTACGGCTCCCCCTTCGTGACCGACCTGGACCGGGGCCGGCGCTACGCCACGCTCGAGGACTTCGAGAACACCGTGAAGCTCACCTATGCCCTGCCGCACCTGCACCACAGCGGCGGCACCGTGTGCGAGCCAGTGGACGTGCCGGTCAACAAGCGGCACCTCGACATGATCTACGCCCACCTGCGTCACAGCGACAAGCCGTTCATGGGCTCGGTGACCGCCGCCGAGCGGGCCGCCGACTCCGTCGAGATGGCTCGGATCGCCTTCGGCGGCGACCTCGCCGACCGCACGGTCATGACCTCGCTGATCAACGCCTCCTCGCCGATGCGCTGGGACGCCACGATGCTGGGCGCGGCAACCGAATACGCCCGGGCCAACCAGGCCTGCGTGATCAGCCCGTTCATCCTGGCCGGGGCGATGTCGCCGGTGACCGTGGCGGGCCTCTCCGCCCAGGCCCTGGCCGAGGCCCTGTCGGGGATGGCCTACCTGCAGCTGGTGCGCCCCGGCGCCCCGGTCGTCTTCGGCACCTTCGCCTCCACCATGTCGATGGCCAGCGGTGCGCCCACCTTCGGCACGCCCGAGGCCGGCCAGGCCATCTACGTGATGGCCGCGCTGGCCCGGAGGGTGGGAGTGCCGTTCCGCTCGGGTGGTCAGTTCACCTCCTCCAAGGCGCCCGACGCCCAGGCCGCCTACGAGTCGGCGCACACGCTGCTGCCCACGCTGCAGGCGGGCGTGAACTTCGTGCTGCACGCCGCCGGCTGGTTGGAGGGCGGGCTGGCGCTGTCCTACGAGAAGCTGATCATGGACGCCGATCAGCTCGGGGCCATGTCCGTGCTCGCCCGCGGCGTGGACACGTCCGACAATGGCCTGGCCCTCGAGGCGTTCCGCAGCAACACGCACGGCGACCACTTCCTGGGCAACCCGCACACGCTGGCCAACTTCGAGACGGCCTTCTGGCGCTCCGAACTGGCGGACCACAACAGCTACGAGCAGTGGGCCGAGGAGGGCTCCCTGAGCGCCGCCCAACGGGCCAACACCCGCTGGAAGCAGATGCTGGCCGACTACGAGCCGCCCCCCATCGACGACGCCATCGACGCCGAACTACGCGACTACGTCGCTCGCCGCAAAGCCGAAATGCCAGACGAGATCGGCTGACCGCCCTCGGCGCCAGCCGATTTGTGGGGCAGCGAGCGATGTGAGCACAAACCTGGTAGTGATAACTAAACAAAAAATGAGAACTTGTGATAGGCTGTCGAGTGTGGTTCAAGCGAGAGCAGAGGCGGGGGTCTGAATGGCGAACGCACCCGTGCCCTTTCGCGATGCGCCCAGCGCCCGCCCGCCGAGCGGCGTCTACCCGCCGTCATGAACGGCGAGGGGGCCGCCGAGGCTGCGGGCAACCCGTTCCTGCCGACGTTCGGGACCTCGCCGCCGATGCTGGCCGGCCGCGACGACGTCGTCGCCCGATTCGGGCGTGCCTTCGAGCGGGGGCCGACACACCCGGACTACACCATGCTGATCACCGGGGTGCGCGGCTCGGGCAAGACGGTGCTGCTCAACGAGGCCGAGGACGCGGCGCTGCGGTTGGGATGGCGTGTGATCTCGATGTCGGCGTCGGTTCGCGGCCTGTGCCGCCTGATCACCAACGCGGCCTTGCAGCATCTCGCGCACGCTGGCGAGGCCACTCCGCCGCTGCGGATCTCGTCGGTCTCGCTGATGGGCATCGGCGTCGAGTGGGCGCCGCAACCCCCCGGCCCGCAGGCGGACGTCGACCTGCGCTCCGCGCTCACATCGCTGGCCGCCTTGGCCGCCGACAGCGACACGGGGCTGCTGGTGACCGTCGACGAGCTGCAGGCCGTCGCGCTCGAGGAGGCCACTGACCTTGCCGTCACTGTGCAGCACGTCACCCGCCGCGAGCTGCTGCCGGTCGCGTTCATCGGCGCTGCCCTGCCCGAGGTCGATGAGACGCTGCTCGCCGACCGCGGCATGACCTTCTTCCAGCGCTGCGCCCGCGCCCGGCTCACTCCGCTGCGCCCCGACCACACGGCGGCAGCGCTCAGCTGGCCGATCCGCCGCGCCGGCGGGCACATCGACGACGACGCACTCGAACACCTCGTCAGCGCCTCGGGCGGCCACCCCTTCACCATCCAGCTCCTCGGTTACCACAGCTGGGAAATGGCGGCCCCCGCCGCCCACATCAACGCCATCCACGCAGCAGCCGGCGCTCTCGAAGCCGATCACGCACTGCTCGAGCAGATCGTCAAGCCGATCTGGAGCGGCCTGTCGGACATGGACCGCGCCTTCCTGTCGGCCATGTCGCTCGACGAGACCGACTCAGAGACCAACCGCGTCGCGCGGCGCATCGGAAGATCGCCCAACTACGCGCAGACCTACCGGCGCCGCCTCATCGACGCCGGGGCCATCGAACCTGCCGGCCGCGGCAAGATCCGGTTCAGCTACCTGCAGATGCGTCCCTGGCTGCGCTCCCAGCAATAACACCCGCCTAAGGCGGCCGGACGAGCCGTTCTTCGACGGTTTACCGTGCCGACGGCAGTGGCCGCCCTCGGGGTGACAGGCGAGCGAAGATGTAGTCGCCGGCCTCGCAGCGTCCGCGTCGCAGCTGTCGTGGATTGCTCCACAACCGGCACGGCTGGTCCGATCCAGCCAAGCAAGTCGTCCTTCTGCGCATCCAGCGCCCAAGAGTTCACCGCTGTTGAGAGTTCGTGACAGGCGCTACTGAGTGGTGCGACGGATCCTGTCGAACTGGTTCGACCCAGATGCTCGTCGGCCAGGGTCAGCCAACCTCGGAGGTCGGAACCGGCGAATGGCCCCGATTCCCTTTCACGGTGGGCGACGAGTTGATGGAACACCGCCGATGCGGTGTAGAACCGCAGGTGGAACAAGAGATGGCTGTTCAGGTCAAGCCCCCTGCTCTCGGCACAGCGGATCAGTTCCTTGATCTGCTCCAGTCGAACTCTCGCCTGCGCCGCGTCCACTGGCGGTGGCTCCTGAATGAGTTCGATGAGGCCGGTCAGCACGCTGGCCAGTCGCCACAAGGAAGGCGGTCCGTCGGCCTTGTCGCTGAGATAGATCTCTCTGACGTCATATGCCTTGGCGGGCCGATTGGGAACGCGCCGGGCGCGCGGGCGTCGCTCGCGCCTCGCCACGAGACCTTCCCCAATGTCGATGCCCTCGCTCGGCGCCGGAGCGTCGTACCGCGCCAAGAGATCCATGCACTCTTCTCCACAACCCCACTCGCCGGACCTGATCCGCGTCGATTACGGGCAGTCAGGGGTGAGTTCGCGTGGCTCGCAGTTCTCGCTGTACTCGCGCAGCGCCCGCAGAAAGATCGCCCGCTCGCGCGGGTCTTGTGGGAGATCGGCGAACTCCGGGTGCATCAGCGGTAGGCGTCCCGTCTGTGCGCGATCGTGTGGACGATCACGGAGCCTCCGGCTGCGCTGTAGATGATGCGATGAGATCTGCCGAGTCGGGCCGAGCGTTTGCCCTGCATGGGGCCGAGTAGCTTGTGCCCCAGGCTCGGCTCGTCGTCGAGCCGTCGGATGATTTCTTGCGCCTTGCTGCTCAGCGCCGGCGGGAGGCCTTCGAGGTCCTTCCTGGCGCGCCGCGTCAGCTGGGGCACGGCGAACTCAGTCCAGCGGGGTCACGTCGCCGGCGGCGATGTCGCGCTCGGCCTCGGCGAGGGCTGCCATCGTTCCCTCATCCGCGAGGATATTAAGCGTCTCGACCAGCGATTCGTACTCCTCGTGGCCGAGGATCACCGCGGTGGGCCGTCCGTGGCGGGAGATCACGAACGTCGAACCTGTGGAGGTCACGTCATCAACGATCTCGCTGAGGCGGCTGCGGGCTTCGGTGAGTGGGGTCATCGGGCCGCTCCCGGGCGTCGGTCGATTCGGCAACTGTACTGTACAGAATCAAGTACAGACCTTCAACCGGGTGCCAGGGCTGCCCCGCCTGCGCGCGGCGGTCTGACCAGTGATCGGCGGGCACAGACAGGAACTTGTGGGCTGCCCCGCCTGCGCGCGGCGGTCTGTCTGGCCGTTGCCTGCTGGGCTTGCTGGACCGACGCGAGCGCTGGAGTTGTCCCGCTGGCTGCGGGTCGGATAGTCGGAGCCTGGGGCTTGCAGGGCGCCTCGGCGCTCGGCCGTCTGCCGGGGGAGTGTGAGGGCGAGGCGGGCGTTTGGCGATGCGTTGTCCGCCGCCCCGACCTCCCTGGTTGTATTGCCGCGTTCTCGGTCGCGAGTCGGGGAATAATCGAGTTGTGATGCTGTCAGCTGCCGCGCGGGCCGGTCGCTACTTGAGCCCGCCCGAGCTCCGTTGGTTGTCAAGGCAAGTTCAGCTCGTTACAGTATATGTCAGCTTCTCCCAGATCTTGTCTGTCTTGGAGGGGAAAGCATGTCTGCGGTTGCGGCGGTTGGTCGGCGGCGGGTCAGGTTCCGGGCTGTGAACGCTGCTGAACTGCTCGAGCGGCTGGTGGCGTACGGGGTCGGCCGGGAGGCTCCGGTGCCCTCGGGGGTCAGCCGCGCGGTCGCCGTCAACCGGATCGAGGTGGCCATCGCCGTCGACGGCCGCGAGCGGAGCCTGCGGGCGCGCTGGCGGGAACGTGCCGAGAACAAGGGCCTTGCGTACCTGCTCGTCGTCGACGACCACGAACACACGGGCAGCGTCCGCACTCTCGGCCCGCGGACCCATAACGAGCCGATCAGGTCGGTGGACTGCGCCGGGCTGGCGGCTGTCATCGAGGCGACCGCGGGAATGACGGCCTTGGGGGCCGTCCGCCATCTCGCCGGCGAGGTCGTTCGCCTGGCAGGCAGAGGCTTGGTCACCTCGGGGCTCCTGACACGCCACAGCCTGGAGGACCGCTTCGGCAGGGACGCGCACCGCTGGCCGGCGGCGCAGCGGGCGGTGGCCTCGTTGCAGATCAAGGGGGACTGGCGTTCGGTTCTCGCGGGGCTCGGCTACGAGGTCGAGCGCCTCCCGCAGCGCGGCTGGCTGGCCCACCACGACGGCCGGCCGGTGGCGGTGGTGCACCCCTGGGCCAACCCGGAGGATTTCGTGCGCCTCGACGAGATCGGCCGGCCGGCCGAGGGTGTTCTGGCGGGGGACTGCCGCCGGCACGGCGTGCGCTACGGCGTCATGGCCTGCCGGAACCGCTACCGGCTGTTCGACTGCGACCCGTCGGCCACGACCGCCGAGTGGCTGGACCTCGACGCCGCGCTGCTGGGGGAGGACCGGCGGCCCTACCTGGCGCTGCTGGCCCCCGCCTACCTGGCCGACGGCGGCTTCGGCGAGCTGCAGGCCGAGGCCCGGACCTTCGGCGCCCGCCTCCACCGCCGCCTCGACGAGACCATCCGCACCGATGCGCTGCCTGCCCTCGCCGCCGGCCTGGAACGGTGGGCGAGCCGCAACGGCGTCGACGTGCGCGACGACGCCCAGCGGGTCGAACTGGAGCGAGCCTCACTGACTCTGCTGTTCCGCCTCCTGTTCACCCTGTACGCCGAGAGTTCGCTCTTCCTGCCGGTGGACAACGAGACCTACCGCCGTCGGTCGCTCTCGACTCTCATCGATGAGGCGCACAGCACTCGTCACAAGTTGAGCGAGGAGTCGACTGCGCTCTGATCCAATTTCGCCACCTTGGTCCGGGCGCTGCGATTCGGGAACCCGGCCTGGGGGGTGCCCGCCTACAACGGGGCGCTGTTCTCCGCCGACGACTTCGAGGGGGCGGCGCTGCTGGAGCGCCTGGAGTTCAACGACCAGGACTTCGCCGGGGTGCTGCTGGCGGTGGGGCGCGACGCGACCGAAGGGAGCGGCTTGGACTACGCCTCCTTGGAGATCGGCCACCTCGGCCACATCTACGAGGTGCTGCTGAGCCTGCGGCTCTCGGTGGCGGACCGCCCGCTCAACTACGACGCTGGCGCGGATCGATACGTGCCGGCGACAGCCGAGGCGCCGTCCGGCGAGGTGCCCTCCCACGGGACCCCGACCGGGCAGGCGGCCCCGGACGTCTCGGAGGGTTCGCTCCTCTGGCAGACCAACGAGGGCGGCCGCAAGGCGGGCGGCGTCTACTACACCCCGGTATCCCTGGTGCGCCACCTCGTGGACCGAGCCGTCGTGCCCGCCTACGAGAGGCATCTGGAGGCGGTGCGCGAGACGGCGCGCACCGATCCTCGGCGCGCCGCCGCCGAGCTGCTCGACTTCTCGGTGCTCGACCCGGCGTGCGGCAGCGCCCACTTCTTGGTGCAGGTGACCGAGGCGCTGGCCGACCGCGCCGTGGCGTTCCTGGGGGAGACGCCCCTGCCGGCCATCCGGGAGGCCCTCGACCGCCTCCGGGCGCAGGCCCGGGGCGGCGCGGCGGTCACCGACGTGGCGCTGTTGCGACGGTTGGTCCTCAAGCACTGCGTGTTCGGCGTGGACCTCAGCCCCATGGGCGCCGAGATCGCCACGATGTCGCTCTGGTTGGCGTCTTTCGTTCCCGGCCTCTCGCTGGCCTACCTCGGCCGCAACGTGGTAGTCGGCAACTCCCTGATCGGCGTGGGCTCGGCGGGTTCTGTAGCTGATACTCCGACTCGAGATCGCCATCCGCCGCAAGATCACCGCCGCCCGCCCCTACGGGATGGAAGTCGAAGTGATCGCGGGCGACGTGGAGGAGGAGATCCGCACCTACGCCGCCCGCCTCGCCGGGGCTGACGCGTCCCTGCTCGACGACATCGACCCGTCCTCCGACGGCCGGGTTCTCAGCGCCGAAGTACTGCGGGCCGAGTTGCAGCGCGCCGCCTCCGAGGGCGAGATCGACCGCGCCGCCGCGCTCCCATGGGGCGTGGGTGCCGCTTTCGCGCAAGGGCCGGGAGTGCCGTCGGTCGGTCCGTCAGGGATCTTCTTCGCCTGCCGGACGCGCCACGGGGAGCGCTACTGGCGCTACGTCGCCGACGACGGCGACATCACGTCTGCCGAGGCGGCGATCCTGCGCCGCATCGATCCGGGGTTCGCCCCCGGCACCGACTCACCGGTGATCCGCTTGGAGGAGGCCTGGTCGGCGGCGGCGGCGTCGATCCTCGAGGAACACAACGCACCTCCGACCGGGCAAGGCGGGGCCTCACTGGGGGCCGTTCAGGGCTGGGCGCTGGGACTGCTTGCCGACCCCGACGCGGCGACCTTCTTGCCGGGCGCCGAGGCCTACGAGGCGCTCAGCATCGAGCGCAGCGGCGCCGTCCGTCAGGCCCTCGGAGCGATCAAGCGGGAACTCGACGCCAAGGCCATCGACCCCATGGAGGCGGCCCGGCGAATCATCGACGCGGTCGCCTTCTACGGGCTCACCAAGGTCGACCTCCCCGAACCTCGCCAACCGATCACCGAAGAGGACATCGGAGTCGTCTGCTGGATGGCTGTTCTCCCCGGCGGGCCTTAGGCGCGACACCTGCTATCGAGGCCATTGCTGGACCGGAGACTGCCACGGATCCGGGTTGGCGAACAGATAAGCGCTATCGGCCCAGCGCCCAAGGTTGTTGTAGCCGTCATCGGTGCTCCAGTTGTAGAAGTTGTAACCGCAGGGAATCGGCCCACAGCAAGAAGTTGTGTATCCGTACTGGTCCTGGAGCATGCTGATGTCGATCCCCAGTAGTCCATTGCCCTTCGCCTTGCTCGCCTCGATCTCGTAATTCACCCACCTGCTTGCACAGGTGTACGCGCCGACGAGGACGACGGTGACCGAAGTTCCGTGCAGTTGCTGATCGATCCATCGCGCGATGGCAGCGTCCCCCTGCTTCTCGATGGACTCGAATTCGGCCTTGTCCAGGAAGCCAGCTGACTCGATCCCTCGAGTCGCCCAGCTATTGCGGACTTGGTTGACCCGCCAGACGTCGCTGTACTCGAAGCTGAAGAAGACTCTCCGGGCCATGGCTCAGCCTTGCGTGAACGCGATGACGGTGACGATCACGACTGCCGCGACGAGCGTGCCGTGGAAGGCCGAGAGCGTGCGGGAGACGACGACGCTCCGCCACTTCACCTCGGCTTGGAAGGGGCCCGTGTCCATGTCATAGTCGATGTCGGCGTCGTCGGCTTGGCGGGCGTGGTCGTAGAGCCTCCGGAAGAGCCTCTCCTGGCGGAGGTAATACCCGTCGAGACCCCAGAATGCCACTGCCGGCAGGAACGCCACGGACAGGATCCAGTCCTCGGAACTGCTGGCTGCGACGGCCAGTAGAGCGGAAATCAGCAGGACGCTCCATCCCTTCAGCAAGAACGAGTTCTGCGCAAGGCGGTTGATGACCCCTTGGATCATCGCCAGGTGGGCCTCGCGCTTGTCCGCCATGGCGGAATCCTACCGAGTGTGGCTGTGCGGGGCCTTCGGGGCGAGGCTCAGGGTCTCGGGAGATCGAGCAGATCGGTGGCGGCGAACCAGTGGGGGGGCCGGGTTCTTCCGGGGTGCCCGGCGGGCACGCTGGCGAGGGGTGTGAGAATGCCGCGGTCGGCGAGGGCCCTGAGCGCGGTGCGTCCGCTGCGCTCGCTGACACCGAGCAGCGAGGACACGTTGGTTGCGCTGAGGATCGGCGTCGCGGGCAGGTGCTCGATCAGGACCCGCGCGGTGTGGTCGCTTCGCAGGTCCGCCACCTGTTCGCCCCATTGGTCCAGCAGGTGGGAAGCCTGCTCGACGAGATGCTCGGTGGTGGCCGCGGCCCCGAACCCTTCGATCTCGGCGTCTGCCCCACGGGGCCTCTGGTGCGGTGAGCTTGGGAGCTGCGGGAGAACGTCATCGGCCGCAGACGGGTTGGTTCTCGCGACGGCCGTTGCTCCGGTCAGGTGTCGAGGAGCCAAGCGAGCATTGAGGTGGGCACGGCGGTGACGTCGGGGTGGTCGAGGTTCAGTTCGCTGCGGGTGGCGATGATGCCCTGCCAGCGGGAGGCCCGCAGGGTCTTGGCCGATCCGAACCAGCGGCCGTCCATGTATTTCGATTCGATGGCGGCTTCGCCGAAGTCCCGCCCCACGAAGTCGATCTCGCTGCCTGTGCGGCTGCGGTGGTGCAGCACACGGTCGAAGCCGAGATGGCCGCCGGGCGTTACGGCCTCCAGGTTCCGGAGGAGGGCGAGGCCGAGTTGCTGCTCGGAGAGGACGGTTGCGTCGGGTTCGGCGCCCGGCGCGAGCTGCGTGTAGATCGGGTCGGAGAAGTACAGCTTCGACTGTGCGCGCAACTTCGGGCGCAGGTCCTGCTCCCGGTGGCACGGCCAGAGGGCGAACGCCTCCTGCAGGTCGACCAGACGGCGCCGCACCTGTTCAGCGGAGGTGTCCGTGTCCTCTGAGGCCGCGGACCGGTTGGTCTGCGAACCCAGGTTGCGGCTCAGCCGCCGCAGCAGCGCGAAGGTCTGCGGGCGTGACCAGTCCCCCCGGTCGAAGATGTCGTGTTCGACGACCTCGAGCAGGCTCTGCTGCAGGTCGGGATCGGAGTCTCGGATCGTCAGATGGGCCGTCACCGCCTGCGGGAAGCCGCCCACCCGGAGGTAGTCGTCCCAGGCGGACACGAGGAGGTTCAGCCAGGGAGCGAGTTCGTACGTCGATTCGGCCAGGGAGTTCGGGTTCAGGTCGGCGATCCGGAGCGAACCGATCTGGCTCGGAAGCGGCTCGCGCGCCGTCAGACCGGCGAAGCTGCGGAATCCCATCGGAAGGAGCACGCGATCCGAGCTGCCGCGGCCGGCTCGTCGTCCGGCCAGGATGCCGACGGCCTCGGTCAGGTCGCTCGCCGACGAGCCGGTGAGGATCACCGTGTCTGTGCTGAACCTGGTGTCGTTGTCCCGTAACCACTTGACGCGGTGGGGCCAGCCGTTGCGGACCGAGGTGATCTCGTCGATGAACCAGCAGCGACGGCCCTCGGGTGCCGTCAAGCGTCCGGCGGCGTCGACGAGCCGCCCCAGATCGTCGGCCCGCCAGCCATCCACGGACGCGTAGACGATGAGGCGCGGGGCCGGCGAGGTTCAGCGGGTCTGCGGCGTTCCCGGTTGCGGGGCGGCGCCGATCGGGCCGGCGGGTGCGTCGGGGTCGGGGGCGGCGGGGGGCAGCGGGGCCGCCTCGACGGCGTCGGGGTGGAGGTTGGCGGTGACCGCGGTGCCGCGGGCGGGTAGGGCGACGTAGTCGCTCTGCTCGTCCACCGGGATGGCGGGGTGGGTCACGACCCGGTAGAGCACGTAGACGGCGATGATGGCGTGGACGGCGGCCAGCACCACGAAGAAGGTGCTGGGCCCGGTGGCGCCCATGATCGCTCCCGCAACTGCCGGAAAGATCGCCGCGCCGGTGCTGGTGATGCGCGCCAGGGTCGCGCTCGCGGAGGTGATCTGGCTCGAGGACGCGGTCGACGGTGAGAGCCACCGCGAGGGAGTGAAGCGGGAACGTGAGCCCGCCGAAGAGGAACATGAGCAGCAGCAGCGCCCAGACGGCGGGGTTGACCCACACGGCGTGCAGGATCGCGGCACTCGAGGCTGTCGAGGCCAGCGCGGCGAACCCCCTGATGTGGCCGACCGCCGCCACGAACCGCACCGCGATCGCGGTGCCGAACAGGAAGCCCAGGAAGTAGGTCGCCATGACCGCGCCGGTGACGGCGAAGCCGAACCCCTCGAGTTCGGCCCGGACGCCCAGCACCGAGCCCTGCAGGCCGTTGCCGACCATGAGGAACACCATGCCGAGGGGGTGGGGGCGAGGCACGGCCTACGATGTCGGCCATGACCGACGATGTCGGATACCTGCCACGGCTGGCGAAACGCAGCGAGTTCGTCGACTATCTGGAGGGCCATCCCGTGCTGGCCGCGGCGGACATCGAACATCCCGACGCGGGCCGCAAGCTGGTCAAGACCTACATGCTCGAGACCGCGGGCCGCGACCGGCACATGCCCGACCTGGCCAGCAGGTTCGCCGGGCGTGTTCATCTTCACCGTCTCGACGACACGCTGTTCCGCGTCGAGGACGCCGACCACGGGGGCCAAGTGGTCGGCCTGATCGAGGAACTCGACGACAGGCATCCCGTCTTCTACACGAAGATGGCCGTGGAGCACAGCGACCGGTGGGTCCGCCAGACGGTCGAGACAAGCCCGTGGCTCGACCGGCTCTGGCTGTCGTCGCCGATCCTGTTCGAGTTGTGGCGTCAGGTGAAGGCCACGACGCCGCCCCAGCGCTACGCGCGGCTCGGCTTCGAGCACGAGGCACGCTATGAGCCGATCGACGGCCTTGATGCGGGCACCGAGGACGACGGCGCCGACGATGCCGACTACGAGACGCCGCACGCCCTTGTAGAGCGCCGACGTTCGGTGGTGACGCTCACCGAGAGCCTGTCGGTGCTGGGGAAGAAGCTGCAGCGGCTCATTGATTCCTATGATCCGCTGCGCTCGCTGGTGCACCTACAGATGCCAGCGGCCGGCCGTGGTGGCCACCGCCTCAACTACGACGGTCGCGCCACGAATCGGAGCGACTCGTTCGCCGACCACCGGGCGACGGTACGGCGCGTGCTCGCGCTCTACCGCCGCGTAACCGAGTATGCCGAAGAGCGCCTCTGGATCGACACCACCGACGTCGGCGAAGACGGGTTCAAGATCCGCGGCAGCCCTCTCGTCATCGATTTCGACGAGCCCCTGAGCGAGCCGCTGTTCAACCGCTTTGTGGAGCTTGCTCTCGAACGACGGACTAGCCGCTTCCGTATCGGTGGCTTCGTCACGCGTCGCGGGCCCACCAAGGCACATGTCGTTGCCGTGGATCGGCATCTGTGGCAACCCTTCTTGCTGGAGGTCACCAGCCGGCATCTTCTCGCTGTGCTGCCCCATGGCACCTGCGGGAACACAGTCCACCGACTTGTCGCCAACGTGCAGCGGGAGCTGGCTCCGACCGCAACAGCCTGGCTCGGCAGCGAGCCCTATGAGAAGGCGGTGGCCGATGCCGCCGGCGTCGTCGCATGACCTCCGACGCCATTCTCGTCTCCGATCCCGTATTCCAACTCAACGTCCTGCTGTGGGCGCTCGAGGATCTCCCCGAGGTCACCTCCGTGCGGCCGGTCCTGCGCACGGCCGGATACGAGTTGGAGTCGCTTGGCAGACGACTGCTCGTCCCGGCCGACGAGCCGACCATCGCAGCCCTTCGCGACATCGCGGGCTCTGCCGACCGATCGCCATGCCATCCGGACTTGTGCATTGACAATCAGGACGACCCGGTGACGCTGGTCGTTGAACTCAAGTCCCACGGGTTCTCCCAGGACTCCTCGAACGTGCGGCAAGCCGCGAAGCTGATCGTTGCTTCCCATGACTTGTCGGAGTCGTACGCCGAGAAACAGCCCCGACCGGGCCATGTGGTGTACGGAACTGTCGAGAGCGACGCCGCCCTCCTCGCGGAGACGCTTCAGGGGTTGAACGAGTCCCTGGCCTCCCGGGGCGTACCCGCGGCCCCAACCGGCACAGTAGGCATCTCCATCGATGACGAGGGGGTGAGGCTCTCAACCTCCCACCTCTCCGATCTGCCTGCGCGCGCCCAACGAGCGCTTGAGACCCCTGTGACTGTGGTGCGTCGTCACGGCGAAGACGACATCCGACCTCTCTACGTGATTCCGTGGATTCCCGGCATACAGGGAACCCAGGATCCAGAACTTCAAGCGGATGGCTACAGGGAGTTGACGGCCCGCATAGTCGTTGAAGCGATGGCCATCGTAGGTCAAGCTATCGTGCCGACGACCCTCAACATCACAGGGACAATGCTGCCGAGCCGGGCAACCTATGGCGTATTCGACCGATGGCTGGATGCTGATCGACAACAATTCGCTGTGGCGGCGACGAGTGTGGTGACCACGAACCTGCAGAGTCTCAGCTGCTTCCAGAGGCCGAGCAGAGACACATTCTCCCTAGCGCTCTCAAGCCACGATGAACGAGCGGAAGTCATACGGCTCCTGGAACAGGCCAAACCAGCCGACAACAGAACAAACGTGGAAGCTGCGGTCAACGAAGCCCCAAAGCTCTTTGATGATTTCTGAGCGCTGAATCTACCGTTTGGGATCAGTGGGGATTGTCGGGTGGGTGGTTTTGGGGGGTCGGTGGTCATTTCGGGGCAGTGGGGCGGCTGTTTCGGCGCGGGTCGCCACGAGCGGGTGATAGCCGAGTTGTTTGGTGTGGCCGTAGGCGGTGCCCGCCTTGTCCGTGCAGGACACCCCGCAGACCATGGAGTCCACGTCGATGGTCATCGGCCCGCCGCCGGGGCCCCGCCGCCCTGCCACGCCCGACTGAGGACCTCGCCGGTGGCCCGTTCCGACTGGTGGAGGTGGCTCCAGGTGAACGAGGCAGGAACGTCCCCACCGCGACGGCGCCGCCGGACCGAACCCCAGCACCGCAGAGGCAGAGCCCGCCCGCAGCCCCCCACGTGGTCGATATGGGTCGCTCCGACTGCCATCACCGCCGCCAACACGGGGCCTCTGCTGCGGTGAGCTTGGGAGCTGCGGGAGAACGTCACCGGCCGCAGACGGGTTGATTCTCGCGACGGCCGTCAAGCGTCCGGCGGCGTCGACGAGCGGCCCCAGATCGTCGGCCCGCCAGCCATCCACGGACGCGTAGACGGTGAGGCGCGGGGCCGGCGAGGTTCAGCGGGTCTGCGGCGTTCCCGGTTGCGGGGCGGCGCCGATCGGGCCGGCGGGTGCGTCGGGGTCGGGGGCGGCGGGGGGCAGCGGGGCCGCCTCGACGGCGTCGGGGTGGAGGTTGGCGGTGACCGCGGTGCCGCGGGCGGGTAGGGCGACGTAGTCGCTCTGCTCGTCCACCGGGATGGCGGGGTGGGTCACGACCCGGTAGAGCACGTAGACGGCGATGATGGCGTGGACGGCGGCCAGCACCACGAAGAAGGTGCTGGGCCCGGTGGCGCCCATGATCGCTCCCGCAACTGCCGGAAAGATCGCCGCGCCCACGCCGGTGAGGCGGACCAGGGTGGCGGTGGCGGAGGTGATCTGCGCCGGTGCGACCCGGTCGGCGGTGATGGCCACGGCCAGGGAGTGCAGTGGGAAGGTGAAGCCGCCGAACAGGAACATGAGCACCAGGGACGGAGCCGAGCCGGGTTCGGTCAGCAACGCACCCGCAGCCGCCAGTGCCGCCGCCACGGCGGTCGCGCCGATCACGGCCCGTCTGGAGACCCGGTCGGAGAGCCAGCCGATGGGCCACTGGAACACCACACATCCCAGGGGCGCCGCGGCGGTGAAGACCGCGATCCGGCCGTCGGAGAGTCCCTCGGAGGAGGCGTAGATGGCGGCGAGGCCCAGCAGGGTGCCGTGCCCGGCGCCGGTCCAGAAGGCGGTGACCGCGCCGGTCGGGATCACCGACACCAGCCGGCGCAGCGACAGGGGCTCGGGCACGGACACCGGGGGAGCGGTGGTGGCCGACAGGGTGATGGGCACCAGGGCGAGGGAGACCAGCACCGAGGCCAGCACGAACAGTTCGAACCCGGCCGGGTCGCCGCCGGCCAAGAGGAGTTGCCCTCCCGCCAGGCCGCCCATCATGACGACCATGTAGCCGCCCAGGATCCGCCCCCGGTCGGCGTTGGTGGCCATGTCGTTGAGCCAGGACTCCACCACCACGTAGAGGCCGGCGAGGCACAGCCCGAACACCAAGCGCAACAGCGCCCACGTGGCAGGGTTGACCCACACGGCGTGCAGGATTGCAGCACTCGACGCTGTCGAGGCCAGCGCGGCGAACACCCTGATGTGGCCGACCGCCGCCAGGAACCGCTCGGCGACCGCGGTGCCGAAGAGGAAGCCCACGAAGTAGGCGGCCATGACGGCGCCGGCGACGGCGAAGCCGAACCCCTCGATCTCGGCCCGGACGCCCAGGACCGAGGCCTGCAAGCCGTTGCCGACCATGAGGAACGCCATGCCGACCAGCAGGGTCCGGACGGCCTTGCCGCTGCGAATCGTTGGACCGTTCACGTTTGCCCGTCCCGACTCTCCGGCCGGAGCGATCGCCTCCACCCCGGCTACAACGCTCGAATCAACACAAACTACCGGCCCGCGATTCCGGATCGTGGTACCGTTCCACGATGCGGGTCAGATGTCACACCGGTCATCGGTCACAGGTCCCAGCCGAGGCGGGGCGTCGAAGGAGCAGATCGTGAGCAGGAGACTGAGTGGTCGCTGCGTCTGCGGGGGTGTGCGCTACGAGATCGGCGGACCGGCGCGGCCGGTCTGGAACTGCCACTGCCACCGGTGCCGGCGCTGGACCGGCCACTTCATGGCCGCCACCAACTGCGAATACGACGATCTCACGTTGATCGAGGACGGAACCCTCCATTGGCACCACCCCGCCGACGATCCGAACGTGGCGTACGGGTCCTGCCGGGCGTGCGGTAGCTCGCTGTTCTGGCGGGTGGTGGAGCCGCCACCGGAGGGACCGTATGCCCAGACCCGGTGCATGTGGATCTGCGCTGGGACGCTGGATCCCCCGACCAGGTTGCGGACCGAGCGGGCCATCTTCTGCGGCCACGCCAGCGATTACCACACGCTGGACCCGAACGTCGAGAACCGGGAATGGGAGTAGCCGACCTGCCGGCGCGACGGCCGGGGCGCGACGAACCGCGCGGCGTGCTGTCGTAGTCTGCGGACATGGTCGTCCAGTCGATCGAACGTGCCTTCCTGCTGCTGCGCTTCCTGGCCCTCGGGCCGCTGGGGGTGACCGATCTGGCGGACCGGGCCCAGCTGCCCAAGAGCACCGTCGCCCGCCTTCTGTCGGCTCTCGAGACCGAGCGCGCCGTGGAGCAGGAGGCAGCGAGCGGGCTCTACCGGCTCGGTCCGGGGCTGATCGACATCGCCGGAACCGTCACACCCGGGCGCAACCTCGTCTCGGCCGCCCGGCCTCATCTCCTGGAGTTGGGCGATGCACTCGGTGAGATATCCGGGCTGTCGATCCCCGACCGGGGCGAGGTGTTCTACCTCGACCAGACCGAGTCGCAGTCGGAGGTGCAGGTGCGGGACTGGACAGGCGAGCGGATCCCGCTGCACGTCGTGTCCTCGGGGCTGGCCATCCTGGCCCACATGCCATCGGCGGAGCGCGAGGAGTACCTGGCGGGTCCGCTGGAGCCCTACACGGCGCGCACGATGACCGACCCCGATGCCATCAGGACGCGGCTCGAGCAGATCCGCAGCATCGGCTACGTCTGGGTCTACGGGGAGTTCGTGGAGGACCTCCACTCGGTCGCCGCCGCGGTCCTGCGGTCCGACGGGCAGCCGCTGGCGGCGCTGCACGTCCACGGGCCCGCGTACCGCTTCCCCGACCCCGACCGGGCACACGACTTCGGCCTGGCCGTGGCGCGGGCGGCGGACAGCCTCGCGGCGCAGCTGAACGCCTGACGGTCGGAGTCTCAAGCCGAACTGCTGGATACTGGATTCCGGCCTTCGCCGGAATGACGGGGGGCGGGGCCGGAGTGGCGCCGATCCGGGAGGGCGGCTAGTGTCCTGAGTTCCAAGTTCATGAGGATATGGCGTGGCCTCAACCGTTCGCCTTGGCGCGAAACCGCTGTTGAGAGGCTTGCTAACCTCACCAGATACCGCCGACGAACTTCCGGCTCAGGACACTAGCGGCGGGAGCGGATCTCCTCGCTGATTGCGGGAATGACCTCGTGCAGGTCGCCGATCACCGCCCAGTCGGCCTTCTGCACGATGTTGGCCTCGGCGTCGAGGTTGATGGCCAGGATGTGCTTCGAGCCCATGGCGCCCACCCAGTGCTGGATGGCGCCGGAGATACCCGAGGCGATGTAGACCTCCGGGGCGATGCGGGTGCCGGTCTGACCGACCTGGTCGGCGTGCGGCCGCCAGCCGTTGTTGGTGACCGCCCGGCTGCAGCCCACCTTGCCGCCGAGGAGTTCCGCCAGTTCCTCGAGGGGCGCGAATCCCTCGGCCGAGCCGACGCCGCGCCCGCCGCCGACGACGACCGGCGCGGTCGACAGGGTCACGCCGGCGGAGAGCACGACCCGGTCGCGCACCACCGTGCGCGACAGCGCCGGGTCGAGATCCACCTCGAAGGCATCGACCGCGGGTTGGCTCGGTGTCTCGGCCGCTTCGGACGCCACGGCATGCAGCCCGCAGCTCAGCAACGGCACGTCGGCTTCCAGGGCGACGTCCTCCAGCAGCGATCCGCCCCACTGGATGCGGGTGATGGACCAGCCGGCGGGATCGACGTCGAGACAGTTGGCCACGAAGGGGACGTCGAGCCGGGCCGCGGCCTGCGCCAGCACCTCGTTGCCGCGGTCGCTGCCGCCGGCCAGCACCGCAGCCGGCTCCAAGCGCCCGACCATGGCGGCGATCACCTCGCCCCATGCCTCGGGCCCGAAATCCTCCAGCACCGGATGCAGCACGGTGCGGACCCGTGCGGCGCCGTGGCCGGCGGCCTCGGCCACCAGCGCGGCATCCTCGCTGCCGATGAGGGCGGCGTGCATCGGGACGCCCATCCGTCCCGCCAGCGTGCGCCCGAAGGTGAGCGCCTCGCGGGCGGCCTCGGCCATGGCGCCCTGGTCGTGCTCCAGAATGACCAGCAGCATCTACAAGACCTCGGGGGAATCGTCGAGCGGCCCGCCTGCGGCGTGTCCGGTGCCTCTGCGGGTGTGGATTCCGGCCTCCGCCGGAATGACGTGGAGCAGCATCAGAGCACCCCCAGCTCCGCCAGGACGTCGACCACGGCCGGCGCGGCCCCCTGGCCCTCGCCGAGGATCACCGTCTCGGAGGTCACATCGGGGGGACGATGCAGCAGGCGCATGCTCTGGCCCCCCTGCGGGGCCTCGACGGGAAGCTCGGTGACCTCCAGCCGTTTCGAGGCCAGACGTCCCCGCATGGTGGGGTAGCGGGGGAGGTTGATTCCCTCCTTGACGCCCAAGGCGGCGGGCATGGCCAGCTCGTACACCTCGAAGCCCTCGTCGGTCTGCCGGTGTGCCCGCACCGTCGTGCCGTCGATCTCGATGCCCTTGATACCGCCCACGATCGGACGCCCTAGAGCGAAGGCCACCCTGATGCCGACCTGGAAGCCGCCCGAGTCGGCCGACTCGTTGCCGAAGATCACCAGGTCGAAAGCGCCTCCCGACTCCTCGAGGGTCCCGATGGCGTCACCGATGGCCGCCGCGGTGCGCTGCGGATCCCATGGCGCGCCGTCGGTGGGGACCAGGACCCCGTGGTGCGCCCCCACCGAGGCGGCGTAGCGCAACTGTTCAGCGGCCTCGGGTGGTCCCAGCGTGAGCACCGTCACCTCGCCGCCGTGGTTCTCGCTGAGGCGAACGGCCTCCTCCACGCCGCACTCCTCGTGCGGGCTGGTCGTGAAGCCCAGATGGGCGACCTCCACCGCCGAGCCGTCGGCGGTCACATTGATCCGGGCGCCGGGCGCCGGCACCCGTTTCACGCAGCAGAGGATCCGCATCGATCCCTCCTCCGACTCCCCTTCTGCCTAGCCGACCCGGACCGTCAGGCCCTGAGGCGGGTGTCGTCGGGGTCGAAGACGGCGCCGGTGCCGGCCACGCGCACCGGGAACAACTCGTTCATGTACATGACCTGGAGTTCGGTGCCCGCCTGGGCCAGTTCGGTCGGCAGGTATCCCATCAGCAGGTACTTGCCCACCGAGGGCCCGGGGCCGGCACTGGTGACCCTTGAGACCCGCCCGTGACTGTCGGTGATCCGCTCGCCGGCGGCGGTCAGGATGGGCTCGTTGCCCCCCTGCATGTAACGCTCGCGGCCCTGCCGGTCGGTGTGGTCCTCGACGGTCAGCACGCACATCCGCACCTCGGGCGGACCGGCCTCGCGGGCCGCGACGTAGGGCTCCTTGCCGATGAAGTCGGCCGCCTTGACCCGCGGCCGTGCCAGGCCGGCCTCTTGGGGGTTGTACTCGCTCTCCAGTTCGGCGCCCATGAGGCGGTAGCCCTTCTCCAGACGACCCGACGTGCCGTAGACGCCGCCGCCGGTCGGCCGGATCCCCAGATCGGCGCCGGCAACCATGAGCGCGTCCCAGAGGTCCGGCCCGTCGTCCCACGCCGTGTAGACCTCCCAGCCGGTGTCGCCCACGTAGGAGATGCGGAACAGTTCGGCGGCGATTCGCCGGTTGCCGCAGTCCAACTCGACGCTCACGACCGAACCGTAGGGAGCGTCCCCCCACCCATGGTCACACAGGGCGCTCAGCACGGCCGGCGCGTTCGGCCCCCACAGGCCGAGCGCGGTGATCTCCTCGGTGCGGTTGGAGAGGGTGACCGAGCCGTCGGTGGGCATGTGTCGCCGCGCCCAGAACTCATCGCGACCGCCGTCGAAGACGCCGGTCACGATGCGCACCTTCTCGTCGCCCGTGCGCATCATGGTGAGGTCGGAGTGGAAGCCGCCGTCGGGGGTCAGCCAGGGCGTGTAGACGGCGCGGCCCACCGGCACGTCGATCCGGTTCACGGCCAGCCGGTCGGCGTAGGTCACGGCTCCCGGGCCGGACAGCTCGAGGATCTGGAAGGCGCTGAGGTCGACCAGCCCGCATTTCTCCCGCAGGTTGAGGTGCTCGCCCATGGTGATGGGGCTCCACCAGCGGTCGTCCCACTCCACCTCCCGGTCCTCGAGGCCGTAGCGCTCGGTGAGGTCGGCGTTGGATGCGAACCACTGGGGCCGCTCCCAGGTGCGCGCCTGGAAGAACTCCGCTCCCAGGGACTGCTGGCGTGAGAAGTACGGGCTGACGCGCAGGTTGCGCCGGCTCTCCCACTGCTCGGAGGGGTGCACGATGCCGTAGGTCTTGTTGAAGTGCTCCGATGCCCGTGCCCGGATGTGGGTGTCGCTGCGCTCCTCGGGGTAGAAGCGGGCCACGTCGGCGCCGTGGGTGTCGATGACCCGCGGGTAGCCGAAGGTCATCCACTCGGCCACCACCTGGGCCATTCCCGGTCCCTCCTTGACCCAGATGGCCGCCGCCGACCAGAGATTGCGCACCTCGGGAACCTCTCCGAGGCACGGCATGGCGTCGGGCGTCAGCGAGAGCAGTCCGTTGATGGCGTAGCGGATCTCGGCGTCGCCGAGCATGTCCATCAACTCGATGGCCTCCTCCATCTGCGGGTCGAAGTCGTCGGGCGTGAACGGCATCTCCGTGGGTGACAGGGCCGCCTCGTCGTTGGAGGGGATTTCGTCGGGATGGTGCAGGATCGGCCGGTGAGCGTACGATCCGACCTCCATCGAGCCGGCCGACTGGCGCTCGTAGCAGAAGGTGTCCATGTCGCGGACTATGGGGTAGCCGATCTCGTTGTTGGTCTCGGCGAGCACGTCGATCGGGCCCACGTCGGCCATCTGATGCACGGCGGGTACGAGCGGGATGTAGGCGCCGGCCATGTTGGCCACCCTGTTCGACCAGACGCCGCAGGCGATCACGACGTAGTCGGTCTCGATCGTGCCCTTGTCGGTGACCACCGATGAGACCGTGCGCGTGCCGGACAGGGGGCCGTCGACGGTGCCGATGTCGAGCACTTCGGTGTTGGCGAAGACCTGGCAACCGGCGTCGACCGCCAGTTGGCGCATGCGCGTGCCGGTCTCGAGGGAGTCCACGACCGAGACCGTGGGGCAATAGAACCCGCCCAGGATCACGTCGGTGTTGATGAACGGCACCAGTTCGCTGACCTCGTCGGGCGTGAGCAGGTGCGCCTCGATTCCCCAGGCGGTTGCCGAGGTCATGCGACGCTGGAACTCATCCATGCGCTCAGTCGTGCGCGCCACCTCGATCCCGCCGGAATCGACCGACAGACCCAGGTCCCGGTACTGGTTCGCGCTCTGCTCGCCGAGCAGGCACATCTCCTTGTTGTGATCCACGGGGAAGATGAAGTTGGAGGCATGGCCCGTACTGCCGCCCGGGTTCGGCAGCGGACCCTTGTCGAGCAGCACCAGGTCACCCCACCCGAGCTTCGCCAGGTGCCCCACCAGGCAGTTCCCCACGATCCCGGCGCCGATGACGACGCAGCGCGCCTTGGCGGGTACTTCGCTCACGTCATGCCTCCGCGATCCGCAGGGCACTGGAGCGAGTGCCCCTTCCGTGTGCCTTCCGAGCGGACGCCGCTCCGATCCAGCCATGGGTCATAGGGCCGAAATCCCTGCTGCCGCGATCCGCTGCGTTCTGTAATATGGAATCGTTCCAGAATACGGAACGCTGGTCAAGGCACCCTAGCGTGCTGACGCCCTGACCGGTGGTTGGGGGACCTACGATCGAGCCAACGACGGCCGGATACCGGAGGGGACTCCATGGCATTTCCGTCAGATCTGGAGATCGCGTCGCAGGCCCGATTGCGGCCGCTGGAGGAGATCGCCGCGGGCGCCGGTATTCCAACCGAGAGCCTCGAGTTCTACGGCAAGGGCGCCGCCAAGGTCGACCTCAGCGCCGTCGAGGCCATGGTGGACCGGCCGCGGGCGCGCTACGTCGTGGTCTCGGCGATCACGCCCACGCCGCTCGGGGAGGGCAAGACCACCACGACGGTCGGGCTGGGACAGGCGTTCCAGCACATCGGCCGCACGGCCACCATCGCCATCCGCCAGCCGTCGATGGGTCCCACCTTCGGCATCAAGGGCGGCGCCGCGGGGGGCGGCTACAGCCAGGTCGTGCCGATGGAGTTGTTCAACCTCCACCTCACCGGTGACATGCACGCCGTCACGGCGGCTCACAACCTGTGCTCGGCCATGGTGGACGCGCACCTCTACCACGGCAACGAAGCAGGCCTGGACATCCACAACATCACCTGGCGCAGGGTTCTGGACGTGAACGACCGGGCACTGCGGAACGTGACCATCGGGCTCGGCGGGCGGCTCGACGGCGTCCCCCGCGAGAGCGGTTTCGACATCACCGCCGCCTCGGAGGTCATGGCGACCCTGGCGTTGTGCAACTCCCTGGCGGACCTGCGCGCCCGGCTGGGGCGCACCGTCGTGGGCTACACGTCCGCCGGGACGCCGGTGACCGCCGAGGAGATCGGCGTGGCCGGGTCCATGGCGGTCATCCTGCGCGAGGCGATCAAGCCCAACCTGATGCAGACCCTGGAGAACACGCCTGCACTCGTGCACACCGGGCCCTTCGGCAACATCGCCACCGGCAACTCCTCGATCGTGGCCGACCAGGTGGGCATCGCCATGAGCGACTTCCTGCTGACCGAGGCGGGGTTCGGCGCCGACATGGGCGCCGAGCGGTTCTTCAACATCAAGTGCCGCTACTCGGGGCTGGCGCCCGACGCGGCGGTGCTGGTGGCCACCGTGCGCGGCCTGAAGGCACACTCGGGCCGCCATCGCATCGTGGCGGGGCGGCCGCTGCCGGAGGCGCTGCTGGCCGAGAACCCCGACGAAGTGCATCTCGGCGGCGACAACCTGCGCAAGCAGATCCAGAACATCCAGCTGCACGGCTGCACGCCGGTGGTGGCCATCAACGCCTTCCCCGACGACCACCCCGCCGACCTGGCCGCCGTGGCCGAGATCGCGGCCGAGTACGGCGTCCGCGCCACGGTGACCACGCACTTCGCCGACGGGGGCCGCGGCGCGGCCGAGTTGGCCGAAGCCACCGCCGAGGCGGCCGAGGAGGAGAGCTGCTTCGCGGTGCTGTACCCCGACGAGGCGTCCCTCACCGACAAGATCCATGCCGTCGCCACCAAGGTCTACGGAGCGGACGGCGTGGAGTACTCGGCGCAGGCCGCCAAACAGCTCGCGACCTACACAGAAGCAGGCTTCGGGCACCTGCCGGTGTGCATCGCCAAGACCCACCTGTCGATCTCCTCCGATGCCTCCTTGAAGGGGGCGCCGACGGGCTGGACGCTGCCGGTGCGCGAGGCGCGGGCCTCGGTGGGTGCGGGATTCGTGTACCCCATCTGCGGTGAGATGCGCACGATGCCGGGCCTGGGACGGGCCCCGGCGGCCAAGGGCATCGACATCGACGCCGACGGGAACATCGTGGGTCTGAGCTGATGGGCGGCGGGGCGACATCGACTCCGACGGCCCGCATCATCGTGGGTCTGAGCTGATGGACGCAATGGGCACCAGGCGCCAGGTCGTTCGGCCTGGGGGGTCGTCCGGGGCGGCCAAGGGCATCGATTCCGACTCCGACGGCCCGCATCATCGTGGGTCTGAGCTGATGGGCACGAACAGTGACCGGTAGCGCGCGTCGCCGGCGGCTCGCCGGTGAGGCACCGGAGCATCGGCTCGCCCGTCTGGCGGTCATCGAGGCGAGCGGCTTCGAGGTCATCCCGCTGCGCAGTCTGGACGCCGCGATCGAGTCCCTGCCTCCCGGTTCGCGTGTGTCGGTGACCGCTTCCCCCGTCAAGGGGATGGCGGCGACGCAGGAGATCACCGAGCGGCTGATCGCAGGCGGCCACGCTGCCGTCCCCCACATCTCCGCCCGGCTGGTTCGCGACCGCACGCACACACGCGCCCTGGCCGCGTGGTTGCGCACCATGGGGATCGACGAGATCTTCCTCGTCGGCGGAGACGTCACCGAGCCGGGCCGCTACCACGACGCGCTGAGCTTCCTCACCGACCTGCTCGAGACGGACCACGGGCTGCGGCGTGTCGGAGTGACGGCCTATCCCGACGGGCATCCCCTCATCGATCCCGCCACCCTCCACGAGGCGCTGAACGGGAAGCAGGATGTGCTTGCCGAGGCCGGGTTGGAGGGCTACTGCAGCACCCAGATGTGCTTCGACCCGGCGCGGATCGTGAGTTGGCTGAAGCGCGAGCGCCGGGGGGGCATGACCCTGCCGGTCCATCTCGGCGTGGCCGGCGTCGTCGAGCGAGCGAAGCTCCTCGGCATCGGGGTACGGCTGGGAATCGGCCAGTCGCTGCGCTACCTGCGCAAGAACCGCCGGGCCGTGACCCGGCTGATGATCGCGCCCCACTACGACCCCAATGACCTGCTCGTGCAGCTGAGCGCCCACATGGTCGCGTTGGACATCCGGGCGCTGCACATCTTCACTTTCAACCAGGTCGCGGCCACCGTCGCCTGGCGCGATCGGAGTCTGGACTGATCGTCCTCGGGCCGGAGTCCCCTGCGAGCCGGCTTGCCGGTCGCCGGTTTCCAGCCTCCGCCGGAACGACGTGTTGAGGGTCCTCGCGCCGTGGGGGAGGCCGTCAGCCGCGCCGGGCGGGGAGCGGTAGGCTGATCGCCGCCATGGCTCCGGAAGAGAGAGAAATACCTACCAGCAGCGCTCGCGGAGGCGCCAACGGTGCAGCGGTCCTGACCTTCGACGGGGTCTCCAAGGTCTTTCCCGACGGAACGCACGCACTCGAGGGCGTCAGCTTCTCGGTGAGCCGAGGTGAGTTCGTGACGCTGGTCGGGCCGTCGGGCTGCGGAAAGTCCACACTGTTGCGAATCGCCTCGGATCTGGACGGTGCCACGGGCGGGTCCGTGCAGGTGGACCGCGACCGCATCGGGTACATCTTCCAGGATGCCACGCTCATGCCGTGGCGCACCGTCCTGGGGAACGTGGAACTGCTGGGCGAGTTGCACGGCTATTCCCGCGACCAACGGCGTCGTCTCGCCAGGGCTGCCATCGACACCGTCGGCCTCGACGGGTTCGAGGGGCACTACCCCAAGGCTCTCTCCGGCGGCATGCGCATGCGCGCCTCGATCGCGCGCACGCTGACTCTCAATCCCCCGGTGTTCCTGTTCGACGAGCCCTTCGGGGCGCTCGACGAGATCACCCGCGAGAGGCTGAACGAGGAGACGATCTCCCTGTTCATGCGCGAGCAGTTCGCCGCGCTGTTCATCACGCACTCCATCTATGAGGCCGTGTACCTCTCGACGCGGGTGCTGGTGATGTCGCCCCGGCCGGGGCGCATCGTGGCGAGCTTCGACATTCCCTTCGAGTATCCCCGTGCGTCCCAGTTGCGCTACGAGGCCAAGTTCGCGGAGTTGACCGGAGCCGTCTCGGCGGCGCTGCGCGGGTCTTTCGGCCACGGCTGACAGCCGCGGTCCCCCACCGCCGGGAGCGGACCCGGCGGCGGCGCTGCAAGCGACGATCACCCAAGCAGGAGGCAGGAATGGAGACGGGCGTCTTCTTCTTCGGAGCGGTGGAGATGGACGACGCGGGGGCCGGCCCTCCGGTGCCCACCGATCGTCGCTACACCTCCCAGGAGATGTGGTACGCGTCCGAGCGCATGCTCGACATGGGTGTGGCCGCCGAGCAGGCCGGATTCGATGTCTTCTGGCTCACCGAGCACCACTTCCAGTACGAGGGCTACGAGGTGCTGCCCAACGCGCTGCTCTTCGGGGCCGTGCTGGCCGAGCGCACCGAGCGCATCAAGATCGGGGCGCTGTTCAACATCGTGCCGCAGTGGCACCCGCTGCGCCTCGCCGAGGACTTCGCCACGATGCACAATCTCTCCGGCGGTCGGGGGGTGCTGGGCGTCGGGCGGGGCACGGTGCCCCGCGAGGCCGAACCGCTCGGCACGTTCGTCGGCAGTTTCGACAACCCCGACAAGGCCGATGCCGACCGCATCAACCGGGAGATGTTCGACGAGGCGCTCGACGTGATCCTGGCGGCCTTCGAGAACGAGACGTTCGCCTACCACGGCAAGTACTACGACCTGCCGCCCGAGGGCATTCCCGACCGGGGCGGCACGGTGCAGCACCTCACACTGGTGCCGCGCCCGCTGTATCCCTACGACGTCTGGCAGGCCGTGACGTCGCCGCCCACGCTGGAGTACGTGCCCCGCCGCGGCTGGGGCGGCGTCTTCTGGCTGCGCAACCACAACTTCATGGTCGACTGGTGGGGCCGCTTCGGCGAGTTCTACGAGAAGGAGCACGGCCGGACCCTGGCACCGGGCGAGAACCGCATGCTTGTGCTGAACGTGCGCGTGGCCGACACCCACGAGCAGGCGTTGCGGGACGCCCGCGACGGCCACGACGAGTTCTGGAAGTTCCTCGGCCCCTACGGCTGGAGCCGGGGCTACATGGCCGCGGACGGCCGACCGGCCGCACCCGGCCTGATCCCCACTCTCGAGGAATCCCTCGACCAGAAGGTCTGGATCGTCGGAACGGCGGAGGACGTGGCCGCGGGGATCGCCGACTACGGCGAGCGACTCGGTGGCCTGGAGCACCTGACGCTGTTCCCGAACTTCCCCGGTGAGACCTACGACGAGGCGGCCGAGCACGTCCTGCGCATCGGCGAGGAGGTGCTGCCGCTGCTGTAGCGGTGACGGCGGCCAGCAGGCCGGGCTGCGCACCTTGTGAGGCTGATCCGTCCGTTCTGACGTGGCCTCGCCGCCTGCTCGGGACGGGTCCGCGGACCCGTCGGCGCGAAGCGAGTGCCGCTAGTCGGCCTTCGAGTCCCCCAGCAGTTGCTCGTCCTCCTTGTAGATCCACACACCGAGGACCATGAGCCATCCGGTCGTCACGACGAGGAGTCCGGCAGCGGTCTGCACCATCGACGAGTCCGGGAAGTGGTAGCCCAAGAAGGCGAGAAGGAGTCCGAGTCCGGAGATCAGCGCTATCCCGAGGTGCGCTTTCCGGCGTCTCCCCGCCCCGAACCTCAGTGCGAGACCGCACGCCAGCATGAGGTATCCGGCGAAGACCGTCAGGAGGATCACGTAGTCGAACGCAACGTCGAAGATGTTGACGACCTGGGCGTAACCGAAGTAGTCCTGATCGGCGATCCCTGGCGTTCGTCCGTACTTGATGACCTCGACCATCGTCATGTCACCCAATGCTCCGGCGACGCCCGCGGCAGCGCCGACCGAGATGGCCAGCAGCCCGGCTCTCGTCAGTGCCGTGGCCGGCGAGCGGCGCAGGCGGCTGGGCCAGAGCGCGGCGATTCCTCCCAGCATGGCGAGATGTCCGGCGACGTAGCCGATTGCGGTGATATGGGCCCATTCATCGTTGTCGACCTTCGCATCGAGCCTGCCCTGCATGAACGACTCCAAGTCGCTGCTGGGCGTCACGGGGGCGACGATGCCCTGACCTGGTGCCAAGACCCCCGACAGGAACGTCAGGAGCATCCCCCCGAACAGCAGCAGCCCGCACAGCTTGTACGAGTCCAACGACTTGACGTAACTCTTCATGTCATGCTCCCTTCAGCTGGGGTGGGCCGCGCCGCTCCAGTGCAAACGGTAGCACCGGCGGTAGGCAGCGCCGGGACGGCGCGGCGACCCCCGGCTCGGAACCGTGGGCGAGCAGCCGGCGGCGCTGTCGTAGACCCTCCCGGTCGCCCTCAGATCAGCGACTGACGGACATCGAAGCGGCGCATCAGCGTGTCGCCGATGTAGTTGACCGACATCAGGGTGCAGAACATCACGATGGCCGGGTAGATCGTCAGGTGCGGAGCGTCTGCGAGCTTGCCCTTGGCGACCGCCAGGATGCCGCCCCAGGTGATGGCAGGCGAAGGCACGCTCTTGCCGATGAAGCTGAGCCCGCCCTCGCCCACGATCACCAGGCCCAGGCCCAGGAAGGTGAACGCCACCACGATGGGGATCAGGTTGGGCAGCACTTCGCGGAACAGCAGCCGGGACGTGCGCGCCCCCATGCACCGCGCCGCGGTCACGAACTCCCGCTCGCGGAAGCGCAGTGTCTGCGCCCTGACGATGCGCGCCACGGCGCGCGCCGCCAGGATCGTGACCGCAATGATGACGTTGCGAGTGTTCTGCTCGAGCACCGTGACGATGAACAGCGCCAGGATCAGCGCCGGCAGCGACAGCAGGATGTTGATCACGGCACTGAGGGCCGTGTCGACCCATCCGCCGAAGAAGCCGGCCAGCAGCCCCATCAGCCCGCCGATGAGGATCCCGACCGCGACGGCGACCGCCGCGATCAGCAACGAGAGGCGCCCCCCCCAGACGACCCGGGCGAACATGTCGCGGCCCAACTCGTCGGTGCCGAACCAGTGCGACCGCCCGACTCCCTGCAGCACGTCCCGGGAGTAGCCGTCGGGGTCGGCCAGGAACCCCAGCACCGGAGCGAACAACACGAAGAAGGCCAGCGCCGCCAGCCAGATCACCGCCAGCCAGAAGCCCAGCGGCTGCTCGGCCGGGCGCGGGCGGCCGGCGCCCCTGCCGCGGGCCTTCCGCCCCCGCAGGACGGCGAGGCCGTCGCGGCCGGGAATGGCCGGGGCCCTCATCGGTTCCGCACCCGCACTCGCGGATCCAGCAACGGATACATGGCGTCGACCAGCATGTTCGTGGCCACGAAGCCCGCCGCGATCAATGCGACCAGAGTCTGGACGACCAGGAAGTCCTGGTTGAACACCGCCGAGATGAGGTACGTGCCCATGCCGTCCAGGTCGAAGATGATCTCCACAACCAGAGCGCCGTTGATGAGTTGGGCGGCGTTGAGCCCGGCGACGGTCACCACCGTGAAGCTCGACGGGCGCAGCACGTGGCGCAGCAGGATCCACCAGCGCGGCAGCCCCTTGGCCCGGGCCGCCTCCACGAAGTCTTCCTGCAGCGTCGTGATCACGTCGCTGCGCAGCAGGCGCAGGAAGAACGGCATGATGCCCGCGGTGAGAGTGGCCACCGGCAGCACGAGGGACTTCCAGTGCGCCAGGAGGCCGGCCGTGGGGCTGACGTAGCCGCCCAGGTCGAACCACCCCAGCTTGGCGGCGAAGATCAGCGCCAGCACCACGCCCAGCACGAACGACGGCAGCGCCAGCAGCGAGAAGGCCCCGCCGGTGAGGAGGCGGTCCACCCAGGTGTCTCGCCGGACCGCGCTCAGCATCCCCAGCGGGACGGAGATGACGATGCTCAGCACGGTGGTGTACAGCACCAGCCAGAGGGTCACCGGGGCCTTGTCGCGCAGGCTCTCGGTCACCTCGATGCCGTTGCGGTAGGACTCGCCGAGGTCGCCGGTGAGCATGTTCTGAAGCCAGGCGCCGTACTGCGCGAACAGGCCGCGGTCGAGTTCCAGTCGCTCGCGGCACTCCGCCAGGAGTTCCTCCGTGGCGCCCGTGCCCACCGACAGGAAGCACGGATCGCTGGGCAGCAGGCTGAGCATCCAGTAGGTGACGAAGGTGACGACGACCACCACCACCGCCGTCTGCACGAGCCTGCCGGCCAGTCGCCGCAGGACCGCCGGCAGCGCCGCCATGCCGCTGAGGCCCGAAACCCGCGGCGGCGTCTCGGTGCGGGTCACTCGGACAGCCAGGTCTCGGTGAGGAACGTCCGCCCTTCCAGGATGTTCAGCACCGGGCGGCCGTCCGGTGGCGGCAGCGTGATCCGGCCCAGGTTCTCGACCTCGTGTTGGTGGGGGATGAGCCAGCGCACCCAGTGCAGCCAGATGTTGTGCACGCCGCCGGCGAGGGCGCGGTTGACCTCCTCGGCGATCTGTCGCAACTCGTCGCGGTCGTCGGTTTGCGTGGCGCGGGCGAGGGCGGCGTCGACTTCCGGGTTGTTGATGCGCCCCATGTTGATGGCGATGAATCCTGTGTACGCGGAGTCCCACCAGATGCGCTCGTTCTGCACGGTGGCGCCGTTGTGGTTCCGCCAGACGGCCGCCTGGAAGTTCCCCATGACGGCATTCAGGATCAGCGCTCCCTGGTCGAGTTGCTGGATCTTCACGTCGATGCCGCAGTCGCCCCACATCCGGGCGAGCAGTTCCGCCCCGGTCCGGTAGTGGGCGTCGGGAGTCGTGCCGAGGGTGATCGTGCCCGGGTCGGGAATCTCGGCCCACAGTGCCCGACCCGCCTCGAGGTCGTAGCCCGGGAACCCGGTGTCGGGGAGGTAACCGGGGGTGCTGGGGGCGAACGGACCGTTGGCGATGTCGAACTCGCCGGCGGTGCGCAGCAGGTTGTAGGTCCCGTGGTCGGTGCAGTGCGCCAGCGCTCGCCGGGCGCGGATGTCGTCGAACGGCGCCCTGGCGTTGTTGAGCAGCACGTAGAGGGTCTGGAGGAGGCTCTGCTCCTCGATGGTCTTGAAGTTCTCCCGGTAGTGCTCGAAGTCCAGCCCGAGGTCGTAGTGCGTCACCGTGATGTCACCGGTGCCCAGCGCCAGCCTGCGGGCGTCCGGCTCCACGTACGGGCGGTACACGATGCGATCCAGGTAGGGCAGGGCGCGGCCCTCGGCGTCGGTCCGCCAGTAGTTCGGGTTGCGTTCCACGACGAGTTCGTCGTCGGGAATCCACGACTTGAACACGAAGGGACCGGTGCCGACGGGATTGGTCGCCCCGGCGGGATCGTCGTGCTGGCTCGGGGCCGCCAGATAGCCCATCTGGCCGGTCATGCCGGCCGGCAGGCCGGCGAACGGGGCGTTGCTGTGGAAGTCCAGGGTGAGGTCGTCGATCACATCCCAACCCTCCACGCGGTCGAACAGCTGCTGGGCGAGAGGATTCGACATGACGCCCTGGAAGTGTCGGGCCAGAGCGTGGGCGTCCGCGGGTGTGCCATCGTGGAACGAGATGCCGGGGCGCATCCTGAACGTCCAGGTGGTGTAGTCCTCGTTGGCCTCGAAGGATTCCAGCAGGTACGGCTGGGGTGTCCCGGTCTCGTCCTCGATGACCAGCGGATCGAAGATCGCCCGCATGACGGCATGGCACGACACGGCGCACGTCGTCGTCGTCGGGTTCCAGCCGTCGGGGGTCTCGGCCTCCACACCGAAGACGATCGTGCCGCCGTAGGCGGGCCCGGAGCTGGGCTCGGGTGCCGCGATCGGGGCGGGCGGCGGAGGCGGGTCGCTCGGTGGCGGCGGTGCGGCCGGCGCCGCCGGTGGAGCGTCGGGTGCCGCGGGGGCCGCGTCGGTCGTGGCCGGTGGAGCGTCGGGCGCCGCGGGCGGTGCCTCGGGTGCGGCGGCCGGACTGTCGGGAGGCGGTGCCGGCGCCGCGGGTGGTTCGTCGGGCGCGGCGGGCGTGTCAGGGACCGCAGGGGCCGCGTCGGGTACCGCGGTCTCCGCTCCGTCGCCGGCGGGCGGGGGCGTCGCGGTCTGCTGCTCGCCGCCGCCTCCTCCGCAGGCGGCGGCGAGCAGCATCGCGGCCGCGGCCGCGGCCAGGAGTCGGTGGGGACCTTGCTTCTCGGCGCGTCGCATCGCTCTCTCCCTCTAGTCGAGCCAGGTCTCGGTGAGGAACGCCCGGCCGCGCAGGATGTTCAGCAGTTCGCTGCCGTCGGGCATCGTGATCCGGGCCAGGTTCCGGACCTCGTCGCGGTGGGGCAGGATCCATTCCACCCAGTGCAGCCACACGTTGTGAACGCCCTCGGCGAGGATCCGGTTGACCTCCTCGGCGATCTGGCGGAGCTCGGCGCGATCGGTGGTCACGGTGGCTCGGTTCAGGGCATCGTCGAGCGCTTCGTTCCTGATGCGCCCCAGGTTCAGGGCCAGACCGGTGGTGAAGTTGGAGTGCCACCAGACCCGCTCGGTCGCCAGGCTGGTGCCGTCGTGGTTGCGCCACAGGTTCACCTGGAAGTTCCCCAGCACGGCGTTGCGAATCAAGGCGCCCTGGTCGAGTTGGCTGATCCGGACTTCCAGGCCGCAGGCCTCCCACATCTGGACGAGCAGTTCGGCGGAGGTCCGGTCGAACGGCTCGTTGCTGGTTCCGAGCACGATCGGCCCAGGGTCTCCGAGCCGCTCCCATAGGGCGCGGCCGGCCTCGAGGTCGTAGCCGGGGAAACCCGTGTCGGACAGGTGGCCGGGCGTGTTCGGCGCGAACGGGCCGTTGGCGACGTCGAAGTTGCCCCCGGTGCGGAGCAGGTTGTAGGTCTCGTGGTCGGTGCAGTGGGCGAGGGCCCGCCGGCCCTCGACGCTGTCGAAGGGCGCCACGGCGTTGTTGAGCAGCAAGTGACGCGTCTGCAGGAAGCTGCGTTCCTCGGTGGTCTCGTAGTTCTGCCTGTAGTAGTCGAAGTCCAAGCCGACGTCGGAGTGGGTTACGTGGATGTCGCCGAGTCCGAGTGCCACCTTCCGGGAGTCGGCCTCGTGGATGGGGCGGAAGACGATCCGGTCCAGGTAGGGCAGGGCGCGTCCCGCGGCATCGGTCCGCCAGTAGTCGGCGTTGCGTTCCACGACCAGTTCCTGGTCGGGAATCCATGACTTGAAGACGAACGGGCCTGTGCCGACCGGATTGGCCGCGCCGTCGGGGTCGGCGTACTGGCTCGGGGCGGCGAGGTAGCCCAGTTGGCCGGTCAGGCCGCCGGGCAGGCCGGCGAAGGGAACCTCGGAGTAGATCTCCAGCGTCAGATCGTCGATCACTTCCCAGCCCGTGAGCCGCTGCAGGGTCTGGCCCGGCAGGGCGCCTCCCAGGAGGTTGCGGAAATGGGTGGCCAGGGCGTGGGCGTCGGCGGGCGTGCCGTCATGGAACTTGACGCCGGGGCGCATCTTGAACGTCCATATGGTGAAGTCCTCGTCGGCCTCGAAGGACTCCAGCAGGTACGGCCGCGGCTCCCCGTCGGCGTCGGTCACCGTCAGCGGATCGAAGACGGCTCGCATCACGGTGTGGCACGAGACCGCACAGGACTGCGTCGCTGGGTTCCAGCCGTCGGGAGTCTCCGCCTCGAGTCCGAAGAACAGCGTCCCCCGGTAGGTCGGCTCGGAGGTCGGCTCGGAGGCCGCCACCGGGGCGGGCGGCGGCTCACTCGGCGGCGACGGCTCGGCGGCGGGGGACACCTCCGGCGCGTCGGCTTCGGCCGGGGGTGCCGCGGGCGCCGGTGGTGCGTCAGGTTCGGCCGGTGGCGTAGGTGGCGTCGGTGGTGCGTCGGGTTCTAGCGGGGGCGCCGCGGGCGTCGGGGGCGCGTCAGCAGCGGCGGCCTGCCGGTCAGCGGGGGCTGTCGAGTCCGGCGGAGTGTCCTCGCCCCCGCAGGCGGCGGCGAGCAGCAGGACCATGACCACCGCGGCAGGCAGGCGGCGGCGTGCTTGTTTCGCCGAAGGTGATCCCAATGCTTGACTCCAACCGGGTGCCGGTGATGAACGACCGTCCGTCGGTCGTGCTCAGTATCTCATGTCCACCCGGCGGCCCGTGCCGCGGAGCCGCCCGCGATCGCTACTCGATCCAGGTCTCGGTGAGGAAGGCCCGCCCTTCGATGAGGTTGATGATCTCGCGCCCGTCGGGAAGTGTCAGTCTCGCCAGGTTGTGGACGCGGTCGTGGTGCGGGAGCATCCACAGCGACCAGTTCAGCCAGATGTTGTAGGCGCCCTCGGCGAACGCTCGGTTTATCTCCTCGGCCAAGGCTCGCCGTTCGTCGAGGTCGACGGTCCGGGCGGCGGCGTCGAGGGCGGCGTCGATCCGCTGGTCGACGATGCGCCCGAAGTTGACCGCCAGCCCGGTTGCGTACTCGGAGTGCCACCAGGTGCGCTCGACCTCGAGGTCGGCGCCGTTGTGGTTCCGCCACAGGAACGTCTGGAAGAGTCCGAAGACGGCGTTGGTGATGAGGGTTCCCTGGTCCACCTGGGTGATCTGGGTGTCGATGCCGCAGTCGTTCCACATCTGGGAGATCAGCTCGGTGGTGGTCCTGTTGAAGGGGTCGTTCGTGGTGCCGAGCTCAACGGTGCCCGGGTCGTCCAGCCGGCCCCACAGGGCGCGCCCCGCCTCGGGGTCGTAGGCAGGGAACCCGCTCTCGGCCAGGAAGCCGGGCGTGTTCGGCCCGAAGGGACCGTTGGCGATGGGAACGTTTCCACCGACCCGCAGCAGGTTGTAGGTGTCGTAGTCGGTGCAGTGCGCCACCGCCCGGCGGGCGTCGATGTCGTCGAAGGGCGGCGCCCCGGCGTTGAGCATCATGTAGGTGGTCTGGAAGAAGCTGCCCTCCTCCACGACCTTGTAGCGCTCCCTGTTCTGCGGGGCGTCGAGAGGGGAGTTGAGGTGATGGGTGTCCAAGTCGCCGGCCCGCAGGGCCAGGTCGCGGGCGTCGGAGTCGGCGATGGGGCGGAACACGACCCGGTCCAGGTAGGGGAGTCGGCGTCCCTCGGCGTCGGTCTTCCAGTAGTCGGGGTTGCGGTCCGCCACCAGCTCTCTGTCGAGGGTCCATGACGTGAAGACGAACGGGCCGGTGCCGACCGGCCTGACGGCGCCGTCGGGGTCGGCGTACTGGCTCGGCGCGGCCAGGTAGCCCATCTGCCCGGCGAGGAGCCCGGGCAGGCCGGCGAGGGGGCCGGTGGCCCGCACTTCCACGGTCAAGTCGTCGATGACCGTCCAACTCTCCCAGCGGCGCATCAGCAGGCTCGTGAGCGATCCCGCCCTCAGGTTGTCGAAGTGGGTGGCGAGCGCGGCGGCGTCGGCGGGCGTGCCGTCGTGGAAGGTGACGCCCGGCCGCATCCTCAACCTCCACGCGGTGAAGTCGTCGTTGGCCGTGAAGGACTCCAGCAGGTAGGGCTCGGGGGCGCCGGACGGGCCTTCGATCGTGAGCGGGTCGAAGATGGCGCGCATCACGGTGTGGCAGGCCACGGCGCACTGGGTGGTCGCCGGGTTCCAGCCCTGGTTGGTCTCGGCCTCGAGGCCGAAGGTCAGCGTCCCGCCGTAGACCGGCTCGGCTGTGGGCTCGGGCGCCGCCACGGGTGCGGGTGGCGGTGGGGGTGGGTCGTCTGCTGCAGGTGGTGGTGCGGGCGGGTCGCCGGGTGTCGGCGGCGGGTCGCCGGGTGCAGGTGAGTCCTCGGGTGTCGGCGGCGGGTCCCCGGGTGCGGGCTGCGGGGGCGGGTCGCCGGGTGCGGGCGGGTCCTCGGGTGTCGGCGGCGGCGGGTCCCCGGGTGCGGGTGTCGGCGGCGCCGGCGGGTCCCCCGTCGCGGGCGGCTCGGCGGGGGCGGCCGGACTCGAGGCCTCGCCGCCGCCGTCGCTGCCGCAGGCGCCTGCGAGCAGGAGGACGGCTGTCGCCGCGGCGAGCAGGCGCCCCGTGCGCCGGTGGAGAATGGTTCGCAGCAGGCTGGCGGGCATGGTCCCCCTGTCGGTTCGACCGCGGCGAGTCCGTGCGACCGGACCGATGGCGCCGTGGCTCCCGGCGCGCCGCGGTGCGCCGAATGCTACCGATCGGCTCCGGTGCCTGCCGCTTGCCGGAGACGTCGCAGCTTGCCGGAGACGTCGCAGCCGCCCGACGCGCCCCGGTCAACGGTCAAGTCTCCGTGGCACCCGCGCGCCCGGGCGGCCGGCGAGGGCTGCGCCAAGTTCGGTGAGTTCGCCGCGCATGACCTTCCCGGTGGGGTTGCGGGGAATCTCCTCGACGGGGTGGAACCGCTTGGGAACCTTGTGGGCGCTCAACTGCCGGCGGCACCAGCGGCGCAGCTCGTCCTCGCTGAAACCCGCCTCGCTGACGACGAACGCGGTGACCTCCTCGCCCCAGCGTCTCGACGGCACACCCACCACCGCCACGGTGTCGACGGCGGGATGAGACGCCAGGCTGTCCTCCACTTCTCGGGGGTGGACGTTGATTCCGCCGGTGATGATGATGTCCTTCAGGCGCCCCGTGATGGTGACCGCGCCACTCGCCGGATCCGCTTCGGCCTGATCGCCGGTGGCGAACCACTCGCCGCCGGCGAGGGGGGTCTGGCCCGCGTAGCCGCCGAAGACCTGCGGGCCGCGCACCGAGAGCTCGCCGGTCTCGTCGTGGATCGAGATCTCGACGCCGGGCAGGGGAAACCCCACGCCGCCGGGCTGTCGGGGACCGTCGTAGAGGTTCGAGATGTTCAGCCCCGACTCGGTGGTCCCGTAGCGCTCCAGCGGGGGCATGCCCAGGACGTCCTCGATCCGCTCGAACAGCGTGGCCGGCAGCGGTGCCGAGCCCGAGATCGCCAGGCGGAGCCCGGGCGCGTCCACAGCCGTGTGCGTGGCGACGACGCGTTCCCACATGGCGGGCACGGCGAAGATGACCGAAGCCCGCCGACGCCGCGCCTCAGCGATGAGCCGCTCGGGGTCGAACCTGGATAGGCAGTGCAGCGACGAGCCGGCGAGGATCGACGCGTGGACGGCGCTGAGACCGTGCTGGTGGAACATCGGCAGGGCGTGGACGAGGACGTCGCCGCGGCGCCAGCGCCAGGCCCGCATGGCCGAGCGGATGGACGCCTGGACGTCTCCGTGGCGCAACGGGGCGAGCTTCGGCGCGCCGGTGGTGCCGGAGGTGAAGCCGCAGACCGCGACGTCGCTCGAGCGGGGAAGTGCGGCGTGCGGCAGGGCGCCGCCGCCCCCGCGGTCCAGTCCCGCGATCGGCCAGTGCGTCAACGGTTCTCCGGCAGCGAGGCTCGCCAGCGTGTCGGTGGCCTCGCCGCCGGTGATCGCCACCGACACCGAGGCGGCGGCGATCTGCGCCTCGAACTCCCGTGATGTGGCGGAAGGGTTGGCAAGCACGACAGGGGAGCGCACGGCCAGCAGCGCCAGGTAGCACCGGATGAAGTCCAGCGACGGCGGGGCGGCCAGCAGCGCCGGGCGCTCAGGGCCGACGCCGGTCTCCCCGAACCGCACGGCCAGGGCCTCCGCCTGTACGTGGAGTCGGCGCAGGTCGACCTCCTCGCCGTCGACGCTGATCGTGGTTCGCCGGCCGCTGGCGGAGGCGCGCCGTCGCAGCGCCCGGGGAAGGGAGCCGCCGCGCAGCCGCCGGCGCAACTTCCCCAGATCGAGGTCCGCGGGGATTGACGGGTCGTGCTGGCGCCAGGCCGCCACCGTGGCCCCCTCGACAGGATGGGTCCGCGCCATCGGCGCTCTCCGGCTCGTCATTCCGGCGAAGGATCGGTCGGTGCCATCGGGCTCTCCGGCTCGTCATTCCGGCGAAGGCCGGAATCCAGGACCCGGCGATCCGACACGGACTGCCGGTGGATCACTCAGCACGGCCCCAGCGGTGCAGACCTTCGATGCTGCCCGTCCAGTTCTCACGATTCCCCGTCCGTTCGCGCTCCAGCGGCTCGCGCACTGCGGCGTTCAGAAGCTGTTTCAGGCGCCGGCGAGCCGCCGGGTCGGTCCGCGCGATCTCCGCCACGAGTTCGTCGCGCCGGGGTGTCGCCAGCCCCAGCCGGATGGCCTCGGTGGCATCCACCTTCCGCATCGTCAGGCACATGTCGGCCGCGGCGTGGCGCCCGACGGCGTTCACCAGTCCCCAGGCGGCGACCGCCAATCCGTGACCGGCGCCGGCGAAGCGGAACCAGGCGTCCGGCGTGACCATGCAGATGTCGGCGGCGAGGCAGAGCTGGGCGCCCCCGCCCACGGCGGCGCCGGCGACATCGGCCACGAAGATGACCGGGGAGCCGAGCATCCGCTGGTAGGTGGCGTAGAGGCGATCGGACACATCGGCCCGCTCGGCGTCGGGCAGCGTCAGGTCGGCGCCGGAACAGAACACGCGCGGGAGCGCCGAGCGCAGGACGAGCGCGGTGCAGTCCCGATCCTCGGCATCGTCGATCGCCCGGCCCAACTCGTCGAGAAAGGCATGGTCGACCGCGTTGCGGCGCGGCTCCGACGACATCAGGAACTCGGCAACCTCGGAGTGCCGGCCCAGTCTTTCTCCCGATCGGTTGCGCCCGCCGGTCATGTGGTTCACGATAGATGACCTGCCGGTGGTGCCCGACGCTTGGGGGTGATGGAAGTGGCGGCTGAGTTCGAGACGTCCACGCTGACGGTCACCACCGCCGACGGGGTGACATTGCACAGCGAGGCGGTCGGCAGCGGCGAGCCGATCCTTTTCGTCCACGAGTTCGCCGGCGACCACCGCACCTGGGAGCCGCAGATCAGGCGGTTCTCGCGGAGCCATCGCTGCATCACCTACGCCGCCCGCGGCTACCCGCCGTCGCAGGTCCCCGCCGATCCCGCCGCGTACTCCCAGCGGCACGCCGTCGACGACGCCGTGGCCGTCCTCGCTGCCCATTCCGTCGGGGCCGCCCACGTCGTCGGGATCTCCATGGGGGGTTTCTGCGGTCTGCACCTTGCCATGGCGCACCCCGAGCGCGTCCGGTCGCTCGTGGCGGCGGGCACCGGTTACGGCGCGCGCCCGCACGAGGCAGAGCGATTCCGCAGCGAGTGCGACGCCATCGCCGAGGTGATCGAGGGCTCGGGAATGGCCGCGTTCGCCCGGCAGTACATGTGCGGGCCGTCGCGGGTGCAGCTGCAGAACAAGGACCCGCGCGCCTGGCAGGAGTACACCGGGTGGCTGGGCGAGCATTCGGCTGAGGGATCCGCCCACACGATGCGCGGCGTGCAGCGCGAGCGGCCGTCGCTGTACGCCCTGGAGGAGGAACTATCGGCGATCGCGGTGCCCGTCCTCGTCCTGGCGGGCGACGAGGACGACGGCTGCCTGGACACGAGCGTGTGGCTGAAGCGGGTCGTCCCGAGCGCCGGCCTGGCGGTTCTGGCCCGCTCGGGCCACACCCTGAACATCGAGGAGCCGGACCGGGTGAACACGCTCATCGCCGACTTCCTGAGCCGGGTCGCCGCCGGCGCCTGGGGGCCGCGCGACCCCCGCGCCGTCTCCGGCGCCATCACCGGCTTCTCGTAGTCCACGGGGCCCGCCTCGGCGTCGCCAGGTAGCATCGCAACGTGGGAACGTTCGACTGGCCGCTGCGTATCTCCGCCATGGACGGTCAGCACTCGGCCGACATCGAGGCGACCGTGGACACCGGCGCCGCCTACACGACCGTGCCCGCCCGCCTGTTGCGCGATCTGGGGGTCGAGCCGTTGGGCAGCCGCAGATTCCTGCTGGCCGACGGGCGGCGAGTGGAGATGGACTACGGGCGGGCCTGGGCGACGGTGGACGGCGAGACCGAGGTGACCTTGGTGGTCTTCGGCCCCGACGACGCGCCGGCGCTCCTGGGTGCCTACACGCTCGAGGGCCTGGCTCTGGCGGTGGACCCCGTCGAGGGGCGCTTGGTCCCCACGCACCTCATCATGTACTAGCTGGTTGAACGTCTGAGCGAGGGGAGAGTCCGTGGACCTGCAATTGACCGACAAGGCCGCCATCGTCACCGGCGGGAGCATGGGCATCGGCAAGGCGGTGGCGGAGGGCCTTGCCGCCGAGGGCTGCGATGTGGCCATCGTGGCTCGTGGGCGGGAGTTGCTGGAGGAGGTGGCGGCGGATATCGCCGCGGCCAGCGGCAGGCGCTGCGTCCCGCTGGTGGGCGACATGAGCAGCACCGACGACGTTGACCGGGTGGTGGACGCCGCCGCTGAGGCGTTCGGCGGGCTGGACATCTGCGTGCCCAACGCCGGCAGCTCGCCCGGCGGGCTCCTCGAGGAGCTGACCGACGACCAGTGGAACGCCAGCCTGCAGCTCAAGTTCATGGGCCACGTCCGGACGGTGCGCGCCGCGGTGCCGCACCTGCGGGCTCGGGGCGGCGGTTCCATCGTCATGGTGGTCGGCAACGACGGCCTCAAGCCCTCGTACTGGGAGATGACCGCCGGCGTCGCCAACGCCGCCGACATCAACTTCGCCTCTTCGGTGGCCGAGCAGTACGGCCGCATCGGCATCCGCTGCAACACCGTGAACCCGGGCCCGGTGGCCACCACCCGTTGGGACTACCTCGAGGAGGCCATGGCCCGCGACAAGAAGATCAGCAGGGAGCGCGCCCACGAGATCACCATCGACAGCCTTCCGCTGGGGACGATCTGCACGGCCCAGCAGGTGGCCGACGTGGTCGTCTTCCTGGCATCGGACCGCGGCGGCTACATCAACGGCGCCCACATCCTCCTCGACGGAGGCCAGCGCAAGGCGCTGATGGACGTCTGAGCCAAGCTCGGATCCGGCCCCGTCATCCCGGCGAAGGCCGGATCCATGCCTGTTGGCGGCTGGGCCTTTTCCTCCACGCGCCGAGACCGGAGCCGCCCGCCGCGCTGAGAGGCTTACGCCGATCGCTTGTCCCGCCGCGCCCACATGCGGTCGATGTAGGCGACCGCCTCGGGGGTCTTGCAGGAGGTCTCGCCGTGGTCCACGACCACCGGGCCGATGCGCCGGGCGGCGGCGGTCGCGATCTCCCGCAGTGACTCGTTGCGGCCGCCGATGGCGATGAGGGCGCCGTTCATGCAGTGACGGACCCGGTTTGCGGCACCGCCGATGTGGGCCTCGATGGCGCGCAGGCGCGCGTCGAAGTACTCGTCGGGTAGATCGTCGTCCTGGAGAGCCTGCTGGGCAACCAGACTCCAACCGGCGGAGGCCACCCATTCCCCGGTGCGTTCGGTCCAGTCGTCGGCGCAAGCGCCGAAGTGGGGCGTGGCGGCGATGAAGACCGCGAACTCGTCGATCAGGACGTAGTTGTCCACTTCGGACGCCCACGCCTCGATCTCCTCGATCGCCGCCTCCGACGGGTCGGCGACGGCGAGAGCCAGCACGCGGGCGTCGTGGTTCCCGCTCGCCCACAGCGCCTGTGCCAGATCGTGATCGGGCCGGAGCTTCTTCCCCAACTTGCGCAGGTGGGCGAAACTGACGCCGAACATCGGCTCACCGACGCCGTGTCGGGCGTACACCTTCCGGTTCTGGGCGGTGCCCAGCGCCTCCAACTCCGCCAACACCTTGCCGGGATCGCTCATGGCTCCATCTCGTGTGCCGCTCCGCCTGAGTGCGCCGTCTCGTCGTGTGGGCCGTTCCGTCCTCTGCAGACCTCTCGCCTGCACACCGGGCACCACGATATGTGATCGCCCCTGTGATCGCCGCGGCCGAGCGGCCTTGATTCAGAGCATGAGTGCCGGGCCGGACTGTTGACCACGCTCCAATCTGTGAGGTTCTTGTCGGCGAACATGTAGTGCCCCAACTCGTGTGCGAGCGTCAGGCCGCGCCGACCGACGGCCGGCTGTCGTGCACCGCCGCCCCCGCCGCGCTCGAGCAGGAATGCCGCACCATCGGCGCTCCGTCGACAATTCCCTCGGCGTGGAGTCGCGTAGGGGCTTGCAGAACGTGCCCTGCTGGGCGAGAATAGAGATGCCGAGAGCAGTAGCTCGAGGAAGTGGGCCCGACTCCTCTCCGGACGGTGAGCAGTCGGGCCTTGCGCTGTCTAACAGGTCTTCACCTCCGCGACTCGCGGGAGTATGCCAAGGTGGTCGAGTCGAGTCCGCCACGTACCGCCTCGGCCCCAAGCCCATGCGATCGCATCCGCGATCCACAGCAGAGGCTCGTCTGTGGCGCGCCGATGGACGTAGGTGAGTGGATACGCCTCTGTCCCGGCGCTCGGAGGTGACGGAGAGCCCGGCGTGCGGGTCCGAGGCTGCCGATCGGAATCAAGACTGCGCAAATGACGTACCGTCGACCTCGAATCGACTCGTCGACGAAGGCGTGCAGACTCATCGCGGGCGACTCGCGGCCTTGCTCTTCTTGCCGTGCGGGCCGAACGGCGGCTGGAGGGTGGATAGGTTCTCTGCCGTGACGCCCTCGGGCGCGAGGGGAGCTTTGATGATATTTCGTTCCACCTTCAGCAGTCCTCGTTCTCTCAGTCCTCTTTGCCCGCGCAGGAGGGTGTCAGCGGACACGCGGTAGTAATCCGGCCCTCGCTCAGCAGGCAGCGGGAACGCATCCAGGTTGCTCAGCGCGATCATCAAGAAGGCGAGTTCGGGGAGTGAGAGAATCTCAAACCAGCGGTTCGACGGCTCGGGACCGGCGGTCCACAACGCATGAAGTCTACCCGGGAGCGACCAGCCGAGTACCTACCGGATCGGAGTCGCCGAGGGCCTCGCAGATTCCCGTAGTCAATCTGCCCGCCACGAATGAGGAGAGCGGTGGAGCATCGATCGTGGTGGATGGTCCGCCTGTGTGAGAACTCTGCTGTGGCCGTCGAGTTGGCGCTCAAGGCCTTGGGCATGCTGCACGATCTCTCGGTCCCCTCTGAGGACGCCCTGCGCTGGGCAGGCCACGACATCGACAGGTGCCTCGACCTCCTTCCCGATCTGTCGCTTGGCGTCGTTGAGGCCGTCGTGGGAGATCTCGGCCCCGAGCTTCGCACGCTGTCGGAGCCGCTTATGGCGCGCGGGCGGGAATTCGCGGGCGTGGTGGCGATGAGTTGCTCGTGCGCCACCTACTCTCCATCCATGGCTGAGACGCGGTCGGATTGGCTGGAGGTGTGTGCGAGGTGAGTTCGTTGCCGGATGCCGCCGCGACCGACAGCCCACCGACGTTCGCCGCCATCGCTGCTGGCGACCGGTTGGCCGGGGTAGTACCGAGTGCTGCCGTGACGGTTGTGGCGCTGGAGGTTCACGGGCCGGACTCGGCGACGCTCACGTATCGGACCGCCGAGGGCGGGCTGAGCGAGCGCCTGATCTCAGCCGCGGACCTCTCGGCCCTCGCCGCGGCCCCAACCTCGCGCTGGACGTTCGATGCCGACGGGGAGTTGTTCCGTCTGGCGTCTGAGGCGCGCCGGATGCGCTACGCCCATCTGGCCGATCCGTTCGCGGCGGTGGACACGTCGAGCATTGAGCCGTATCCGCATCAGATCGATGCTGTGTACAACCGGCTGCTGCCTCAGCGCCCGGTGCGGTTCGTGCTGGCTGACGATCCCGGGGCGGGCAAGACGATCATGTCGGGTCTGCTGGTCCGGGAGCTGATGCTGCGCGGCGATGTGGAGCGGTGTCTGGTGGTGGCGCCGGGCAGCCTGGTGGAGCAGTGGCAGGACGAACTGGCCGACCGGTTCGGGCTGCGTTTCGAGGTGCTGTCTCGGGCGACGGTGGAGGCGTCGTACACGGGCAACCCGTTCGTGGAGAAGAACCTGCTCATCGCCCGGTTGGATCAGTTGGCCCGGGCTGAGGATCTGCAGGCCCGCCTGCGCGCGGTGGAGTGGGATCTGGTGATCGTGGACGAGGCCCACAAGATGGCCGCCCACAGCTACGGCGCCGAACTGAAGCGCACCAAGCGGTTCGCCCTCGGCGAGTTGCTGCGCGACCGCACTCGGCATCTGCTGTTACTGACGGCGACGCCGCACAACGGCAAGAACGAGGATTTCTTGGCGTTCCTGTCGCTCGTGCACCCGGATCGGTTCGCCGGGCGACTCCGTGGCCGCCCGATGCCGGACGTGAGTGACGTGATGCGCCGGCTGGTGAAGGAGAACCTCCGCACCTTCGAGGGGAAGCGTCTGTTCCCGAAGCGGTTCGCCCACAGCGCCAAGTTCGAGTTGTCCGAACCGGAGACCGAGCTGTACGGGGCGGTCACGAACTATGTGCGCACGGGCATGGCAAAGGCGGCCGACATGGCGGATTCCGACGCCGCCGACCGTCGGCGGGGGATCATCATCGGCTTCGCCCTCGCCGGCCTGCAGCGCCGCCTGGCCTCGTCCCCGGCGGCTGTCTATCACTCGTTGCGCCGCCGCTCCGAGCGTCTTGACGCCCAGGCCAAGGAGTTGCGCCGTCTTGCCGCCACCGGCGAACCGGTGCCGGTCGTCGGCCTGCCTCCGGGCGTGCGGCTCTCTGACCTGGAGGACTTCGACTCCGACGAGTACGACGACGCCGAGTTCGAGGAACTGGAGAACGTCTTCATCGATTCCGCGACCGCATCGGCGACTGCCGGAGAGCTCGAGGCCGAGGTGCAGGAGCTTCGCGGGTTGGTGGCGTTGGCCGACGAGGTGCGGTCCAGCGGCACCGACACGAAGTGGACCGAACTCCGGGAGTTGCTGCGCGAAGGCGACTTCGGCCGGGCCGCCGCGGCCGGCGGCTCCAATGGCAGCGGCGCCGGTGGCCCAACCGACATCGCCGCGGTCGCGGCAGGCCCCCGCAAGCTCATCGTATTCTCCGAGCACAAAGACACCCTCGACTACGTCGCCGACCGCATTCGGGCCGAGCTGGGCCGCCCCGAGGCGGTGATCACCATCCACGGCGGCGTCAAGCGCCACGACCGCCGCGAGCTGCAGGAGCGGTTCCGGGTGGATTCCACGGTGCGGGTGCTGGTGGCCACCGACGCCGCGGGTGAGGGCGTGAACCTGCAGGTCGCCAACATGATGGTCAACTACGACCTGCCGTGGAACCCCAACCGCATCGAGCAGCGGTTCGGGCGCATCCACCGCATCGGCCAGCAGCGGCCCTGCCACCTGTGGAACCTCGTCGCGCACGAGACCAGGGAGGGCAAGGTCTTCACCCGCCTCTTCGAGAAGATCGAGCAGCAGAAGGGCGTCTACGGCGATCAGGTCTACGACGTGTTGGGGGACTCGCACATCGGTACGTCGCTGCAGGAGTTGCTGCTCGACGCCATCCGCGCCGACGCCGACCCGGCGCAGGCGGTCTACATGGACGAGATCATCGAGGGCCAGATCGGCGAGCAACTCAAGGCCGTCCTGGAGGAGCGGGCGCTGGTGGCGAGCCTCGCCGACCCCGCGGCGAATGAGAAGATCCGCGACCTCATGGAGCACTCCAAGGCCCGCAAGCTGCAGCCCTGGTTCGTGGAAGCGTTCTTCTCCGAGGCGCTGAAGAGCTATGGCGGGCGCATCGTCGGCCGCGAGCGCGGCCGCTTCGAGATCACCCGCGTGCCCGCGGCGGTGCGCGCCCACGCCGAGGTCGCCAAGGGTCCGGTGTACGACCGCTACGCACGGGTCACCTTCGACAAGGACCACGTCCGCCTCGACGGCGCGGACCGGGCCGAGCTGATATCGCCGGGCAGTCCGCTGCTGACCGCCGTGGTCAACAAGGTCCTCGCCGACCACGGCCACACCCTCGACCGCGGTGCCACCCTCATCGACCCCGACGACCTGTCCACCGAGCCGCGCCTGCTCGTGTACCTCGACCACGCCGTCACCGACGGGCGCCACGTCGGCGGCCGCCGCCAAGTCGTCTCCCGCCGCTTCCAATACGTGGAAATCGACCAGCACGGCACCGTCCGCGACCCCGGCGGCGAGCCCTACATCGGCTACCAGCCCCTCACCGACGAGCAGCGCGCGCTCATCGACGCCGGCCTCACCCTCGACTGGGTCGACCACACCGCCGAAGCGGCCGCCCGCGACTGGGCCATCGAACACCTCGCCGGGCCGCACCTCGAAGAGATCGCCGCCATCACCAAGGCCAGAGTCGAGCGGGTCCGCGAGGCCGTCCGGGAACGCCTCGAGTCCGAGATCCGCCACTGGGACGAACGCACCGAACAGATCAAGGCCACCGAACTCTCCGGCGGGAGACCGAAGATCAGCTCCGGGCGGGCCCGCGCCCGCGCCGACGACCTCGAGGCCCGCCTGGCGCGCCGCCGCTTTGAGCTCGACATGGAGGCCGACCTCCACAGCAGCCCCCCCAACATCGTCGCCGCCGCCCTCATCATCCCCGGTGGCCTCCTCGACCGACTCGCCGGCACCCCGCCCGACCCCCAAGAGACCGCGGAGGCGATGGAAACCGACCGCCGCGCCGTCGCCGCCGTCCTCGCCGCCGAGCACGCACTCGGCCGCACCCCCGAAGCGCAGGCCCACAGCAACCCCGGCTTCGACGTCCTCTCGGTCGACCCGGCCACCGGCACCCACTACTTCATCGAGGTCAAGGGCCACCTGCCCCGCACCACCGAGATCAGCGTCAGCGCCCAACAGGTGCAGAAGGCCCGCTCGAACCCCGACCGCTGGCGCCTCGCCGTCGTCTCGGTCCCCGACGACCCCACAGCCGAACCCGCCGTCCACTACCTCGTCGACCCGTTCGGGGACTACACCCTCCACTTCGCCGAGAGCAAGATCACCCTCAAAGTCGCCGACCTCCTCACCGCCGCCAGCCCGCCTCGCTGAAGGTCGGCTCGGCCCGTCCTCTGAGGCGCGTGAAACCGTCAATCAGAGGCGCGGGAAAGCGACAGTATAAGGCGTGGGGAACCGACAGTTAGAGGCGCGGGAAACCGTTAGTCGCTACGTGGGGCGGTAGGCTGACAGTATGACCGAGCCGGTGGGAGCGGCAGCGGACAGATACTGGCCACGGCAGGTTGAAGGGCTCCTGACAGAGCTGATGGCCGACGTGCCGGCGGTCATGCTGGTGGGGCCGCGAGGCGTGGGGAAGTCCACCACCGCAGCCCGGTTGGCCTCGACTGTGGTCCATCTCGATCGGGAGGTGGAGGCGGCGGGGTTCTGGGCCGATCCCGACTCGGCGCTGGCCGCGCTGGCGACCCCGGTCTTGCTGGACGAGTGGCAGGATGTTCCCGCAGTGCTGGGGGCGGTGAAGCGGGCGGTGGACGCCGGCGCCCCTCCGGGGAGTTTCCTTCTCGCCGGATCGGTTCGGGCGGAGACGCACCCGGCTACCTGGCCCGGCACGGGACGGGTGATCCGCCTGCGGATGTACCCGTTGACGGTGGCAGAACAACTCCACCGCAGTCCGCCTCCGCTGGTCGACCGGTTGCTGGCCGGGGCGCCCTTGGCGCCCGCAGCCGACCCGCCCGACCTGCGCGGCTACGTCGAGTCGGCGATCGCCGGCGGATTCCCGGAGGCCACCCTGCGAGTGCCGCCCCGCTCCCGGAGACTCTGGCTGCAGAGTTATGTCGAGCAGATTCTCACTCAGGACGTATCACCGAACGACAACGGGCGCGGACGCGACTCCGAGCGTCTCGGCCGGTTCCTGCTCGCCTACGCCGTCAACTCGGCCGGCGCGGCCGCGGACGCCACTATCTTCACGGCTGCGGGAATCAACCGTGCCACTGCGGTCGCCTACGAGGCCTTGCTGACCGATCTGATGGTCGTCGACGCGCTGCCGGCATGGACCACCAACAGGCTCAAGCGCCTGACGCGCTCGCCCAAGCGACATCTGGTGGACACTGGGCTGTGGGCTGCGATCATGGGCGTTGACGCCCTGGCAGTGCTGCGCGACGGCGACCTGCTCGGCCGGTCACTCGAGTCGTTCGTGACCGCCCAGCTGCGTGCAGAAGCGGTCGTCGCCGCCAACCCGCACAAGCTGTTCCACCTCCGCACCGAGCAGGGGCGCCACGAGGTGGATGTGGTAGCCGAGGTCGGCGCCAACCGGATAGTGGGCGTCGAGGTCAAGGCCTCCGGCGCCCCCACCGCCGACGCCGCCCGTCACCTCGTCTGGCTGCGCGACCAGCTCGGCGAGCGCTTCGCGGCCGGCGTGGTGCTGCACACCGGCACCGCCGTCTACCCGCTAGCCCCCCGCATCACAGCCGCGCCGATCTGCACCCTCTGGGCGTGAGCCGGAGCGCCGAGGAGCCACCGAGCATCCCGCCGGAGTTTGATGAGCCGCCGCTGGGGTGCCGGTGGCGACTTTCTGGAGGTACCACATCCGGCCCGAACGGCGTGCGTTGTTCACCAGTCCCGAGGACTACCGCTTCCCTCTCGAATCCGGCACCGATCCTGTTGCATCAGCCGGTCAGCGAGTTCTTCGGAATCGTCGTGACCGACAAGCTCCGTGACGAGGTGTTCAACAAACAGGAGAGGGGCCAGCCATGAGGGCAACCGACGCGCTCGATGCGCCGACCGGGGCGTCAATTCGCTCCTACCAGGGCGTGGAGGCACCCACCCGGACCATCAGTGAGGCTGTCGAAGGCACCGGGTACCTGCGCAGCCAGACAGGGCTCCTGCGCGACTACTCGCTGGATCTGCATCGTTCGACGGAGCAACTCCACTCGGACGCTCTCGACGCGTATCTCCGAACATTGGCAAATCAGCGAGTACGAGAGGAACTGTCAGTGCTTCTGGGTGAGTTGAGAGACCTTGGCTTCTCGTGGCGGGACATCGCTCGGACGTCGCGAGTGTCGGTTCCCGCTCTTCGCAAGTGGCGGCAGGGCGCGCCCGCGACCGGCGAGAACCGCCGGCGGGTGGCCACGATGGTCGCGTTCTGCGGAATCGCGCGCGACCAGTATCTGATTCGCGAGGTCGCCAGCTGGCTGGAGACGCCGATCCATCCCGACGCGCCGATCACGCCGCTGGACATGATCGCGAACGACCAGTGGGACCTCGCCCTCCGGCTGGCCAGCACGCACGGGCAGGACCCCGAAATCGTGCTGGACGAGTTCGAGCCCGACTGGCGCAACCGCTACAGGTCCTCGGTTGAAGTCTTCACCGGCCCCGACGGCCTTCCCGGCGTCCGCCTCGTTTAGCGGGGGAACCGCAACGACGTGCTGGACTTCGACAGGAGATGAGGCGCCGAATCAGGATGGACGACTCTCCAGGTAGGTAGGTCGGTCAGTACAGGGCGCTTCGTCAGGTTCGGTTCTGCGTGTGGCATGCGGGACGAACTGGGTGGGCCTGTCGCGGAGGGTGCGGCGGCGTCGAACGCACGGTCGCGGGACCCGTGTTGCCTCTGGCTGATGGAGGTGTTGGAGCCGAAGGGATTGGTACGGTGAGCTGCTGTGGTGGGGTACAAGCCGAAGCTGATTGAGGTGGCGCTGCCTTTGGCGGCGATCAATGCGGAGGCGGCTCGGGAGAAGTCGATCCGGCACGGGCATCCGTCGTCGACGCTGCACCTGTGGTGGGCCCGGCGGCCGCTGGCGGCGGCCCGGGCGGCGATTTGGGCTTCGTTGGCACAGTGGTCTATTGCTCGATCCATGGTGCTGCTGCGAAACTTGTGGGATGGTCGACGTCGTTGCCCAAACGCGCGGTCTTGTTCGGATCGTGGCCCAAGATGCGGGTCTGCCGCGATTCGCGCGGCGGCAGGCGAACGAGTTGGTCGCGCTGGCTGGCTCCCAGCCCGACCTCGTTCTCGACAAGCTCGAAGGCCTGCGTCGTCAGATCGTGCCTCGTCTCCCGCTGGAGCCCCCGACCTGCGACTACGCCCGCTGCGTGCCGGTGGCGACTTTCTGGAGGCACCACATCCGGCCCGAACGGCGTGCGTTGTTCACCAGTCCTGAGCACTACCGGATCCATCTCGAGTCCGGCACCGACCCTGCTGCAACGGCGTGCCGCGATCTGGCGGACGGGCGACTCGTGCCGGCGAAGAACTCCTGGCTGGTGCCCGCGGACCGGATCTCTGGATTGGACGGTGCCAATCTGAAATCGCGATTGAAGCTCGATGGTGCGCCCCCGTACATTGTGATGGTGCTGTCGGCCGAGAAGATGAAGGCTGCCGGTGTCGCGGTGCGGGAACCTCGGGGGGTCGATGTCATTCCGGGGAGGTTCTCCACATGGTCGCCCGGTGATGTTCCCGGGGAGCGCATCGACCAGGACATTCCGGTGGCGGCGCTCGAGGCGCTCGAGTGGCGGCCGTAGCACAGCCGTCGCCCGGCCTGCACGCCGCGGCGCTGCGCGCGCTGCTCAGCACAGATCCGTGGTCGCAGTCGTTGTTCACTGCGATGTCCGGTCTGACCGAGCATCTCAATGTCGACGAGGCCGAGTCCCTGCCCGAGGCCATTGCTGGCGTGCTGCCGGCGTTCCGGACCGATCCCGAGCGGTTGCGGTTCGCGGCGGAGATCGCGGTCCATCTCGACCTCTTCGAAGTCGCCCGTGTGGTGGCCGACCTCGCGACGGGCGCGGGTGACCGCGAACTTCTGTTGGCCGCCGCCGCGCTCTGCGGGAATCCGGCGGTCGAGCCGCCGCTCCGAGCGCGGGTCGCCGACGCCTTGGGCGACGATCCGGTGGGTCGGATCAGGCTGGACCGCCGCGCCGCTCCGGCGACGGCCGACGAGGAACGCCTGTACCACCAGTGCTGGCCCGGCGCCCGCACCGCACCGGCCGAGTTTCCGCTGGCACCGGTCGTCGTGATCGACGGGGAGTTCCGGGCCGATGCCGCCCTGCGGTTCGCTCTGCACCTCGTCGAGGCCGGCGCAACGGTACGGCGCTTGGCAGCCGGTGTGGAGGTTCCGCACTGGTTCGGCGCCCAGACCGTGCTGGTGTGCCGGCCTCATGCCCGTACCCGCGTCCTGAGCGCCTATCCGACCTTCCCCGCGGCGCGGATTCTCGTCGAACACGAGATCCCCCCCGACGAGCGCGACACCAGTCGCCTCCTGCGCCGGGTCAGTGGTGTGCTGCCCGGCCGCCAGAGGCTGCGCCTGACCGCGCTCGAACCGCAACTCGATATCCAGGTCTGGGATCCCGCAGTCTTCACGGCGGGGGCCTACTCGATCCGTGATGCTGCGTTCCTCGCCGGCGCCACGCGTTCGTCCTTGTACACCCTGCTGCGGAAGGGCGTTCTCAGACCCCTCTCCGCGCGGCGCGGTCCGGCGCTCCTGACGTTCCGTGATGTTGTGGCCGTGCGGACGTGGACCTACCTGAGGGCAATGTCAGGGAGCAGGATTTCCAGCGACGTCATCGAGTCGCTGATGCGGTTCGCGGGCGACGCCGAGGCGGGCGCGGTCGGCCTGAGCATCGAATCCAGCAGCAGTGGACTGGAGGTGCTGGCAGAACCGCAATACGACTCGGAAGCGGACCGTGCTGGGCACATGCGCGATGACGTCTCAACAGAACGCATTGGCAAGCTGCGGTCCAGCTCAAAGTTCATGCAAATTGGCGCTACCTCCACAGGAAGAGTGCTAGTGGACCGAGGGAGTGGTTGGTATGACGTTGAGTCAGGTCAGAGCACGCTGGATGTTCCGCTAACCGAACTCGACCAAGTTTTCCGACCGTTCAAGTACGGAGGTGGAACAACGGTCGATCTGCTGCGCGCGACTCCCAACACGCGGCTGAATCCGACGATCCTTCACGGGACGCCTTATCTGAACGGCCACCGGTTCAGCGCCAAGGCTCTTGCCGCCGTGTACCGGAATGGTGGGTACGCCGCCATCACCGAGACGTACCCGGAACTGAGCAACGTCGCCATCGAAGGCACGGTGTCGATCGGGCTGCAACTCCTTGAGGGCACCCGATAGTGAAGCTGCTCTACGACGCAGTCCTTCCTCCGAGCCTGTCCGTTGAGGCCCGCGGGACGCTTGACCTCCGCCGGTGGGATGGCGCCGACGCGGCGGACACCGAGTTGGTCCGCTCGGCCGCTGGCAGTGGCTACCGGGCTGTGATTTTCCTCGACCGAAGCTCGCTCGACCAGCCGGGACTGCGGACAACGGCCGAGGAGGTCGGCGTCGCTCTCGTGGCGGTCGATGCCGACGACCCAATCGAGGCCAAGCAGCGCATCCTGCGCAACGCGCCGTCCCTGCGTCGAAAGCTCGCGGACTACGACTGTCTCCTCATTCTTGCCGGGGAGGTTCGACCGCTGGACGAGCCCGACTGACGGGCGTGTGATCCTCAGGGAACGCCAGAACCGCGAGGCTAGGGCGATTCGGCTGGGGCGCTGTTCGGGGTTGTACCTTTGGCCGCTGTGGTGGGGTACAAGCCGAAGCTGATTGAGGTGGCGCTGCCTTTGGCGGCGATCAATGCGGAGGCGGCTCGGGAGAAGTCGATTCGCCATGGGCATCCGTCGACGCTGCACCTGTGGTGGGCCCGGCGGCCGTTGGCGGCGGCTCGGGCGGTGATCTGGGCTTCGCTGGTGGACGACCCGTCGGGGGACGAGTCGCTGACCGCCGTCGAGCAGGAGGTTGCGCGGGCTCGGCTGTTCGGGATCCTCGAGCAGCTTGTGAAGTGGGAGAACTCGAACAATCCGGATGTGCTGGCGAAGGCCCGGGCGGAGATCGATCGGTGCTTCCCGGACGGGCCGCCGGCGATCCTGGACCCGTTCGCCGGGGGTGGGGCGATCCCGCTGGAGGCGCAGCGGCTGGGGCTGCGGGCGCTGGCCGGGGATCTGAACCCGGTGGCGACCCTCATCAACAAGGCGATGATCGAGGTGCCGCCCCGCTTCGCCGGGCGGCCGCCGGTACACCCCGATCTGCAGGGCACCCTCGGCGGCTACCGGCCGTCGGAGGGCTCGGAGGAGTCGGTGGCCGGCCCGGTCGGGGGGCCGTCGGCGGGAGCGCCTGGCGGAATCGCACCGCCGGCCGGCCCCACGCGTCCCCCGACCGCGCGCTCGCCTTCGGCGGGCTCGAGCGGCGGGGCGTGGGTGCGGGCGCAGGGGCTGGCCGCCGACGTGGAGGCGTACGGGCAGTGGATGCGCGACGAGGCGCAGCGGCGTATCGGCCACTTCTACCCCGACGCCGCAGGCCCGAACGGCGAGAAGCTCACCCCCATCGCCTGGATATGGGCGCGGACCGTGGAGTCGCCGGACCCGGCTTGGTCGGGACACGTGCCGCTCGTGGCGTCGTGGGTGCTGGCGAACAAGCCCAACAAGCCGAAGGTGTGGATCGAGCCGGTCATCGACCGGGAGACGCAGACCATCAGCTACGAGATTCGTGAGGGTGCCGAGCCGACCCATGAACTCGGGGACGACGCTCAGCACGGCCTTGCTGGCTCGGACGAGATTCGTGAGGGCGGTGAGCCGACCCATGAACGGACAGTCGTGCGGGGCAACGGCCGCTGCATCGCCACCGGCGCGGCGATCCCCGGCGACTACATCAAGTCCGAGGGGCGGGCCGGGCGGATGGGGCACCAACTCATGGCGGTCGTGGCCGAGGGCGAAGCTGGCCGGGAGTACTGCGCACCCACCGACGCGGATTCGAGGACCGATCCGGGCGTCAAAGCTCAATGGCAACCGCAGGCGTCTCTTCCGGACAGGGGGCTTGGCTTCCGAGTCCAGCCTTACGGCCTCGACGAGTGGTGGAAGTTGTTCTCCCCGCGGCAGCTCGTGGCTTTGACGACGTTCTCGGACCTGCTGGGCGAGGTCCGGGAGCAGGTCGTGGCCGATGCGCTGGCCTGCGGGTTCGCCGACCGGCCTGTCGGGAACGATTCGGGCGGGACCGGTGCCGCGCTCGGGGATCGGTCCGGCGGTCCGCATGTCGGCCCAGATGATCGTCATCCCCCCGATCGTTATCCCCCCGATCGTCATTCCGGCGGAGGCCGGAATCCAGAATCGGCGGGAGCATCGGCCGTTTCGTTTTCCCCCGATCCCACCGATCGTCATGTCGTCGGCCCGGCTGATCGTCATCCCCCCGATCGTCATTCCGGCGGGGGCCGGAATCCGGAATCGGCGGGAGCATCGGCCGTTTCGTCTTCCCCCGACCGCGCCGCCGGGCCGAGCGGCGGAGCGGCGGGAGCCGGCCGGCGGCTGCGCGAGGGCGGCTCGGGCGCCGCCGCCTATGCGGACGCGGTGGTGACCTACCTGGCGTTCGCCGTGGACCGCCTTGCAGACCGCAATTCGACGATATGTACGTGGGATTCGGGCTATGTCAAGATCCGCAACACGTTCAGTCGCCAGGCGATTCCGATGACCTGGGACTTTGCTGAGTGCAACCCGTTCTCCGATTCGACGGGGAACTGGATGGGAGCGGTCGAGTGGATCCGCAAGGCGCTAGAGCATCTGCCTGCCTCGGTGTCCGGTGAGGTGTCTCAGCGCGATGCCCGGGCCCGGGTGGGGGAGTCCCGCGGCGCCGTCGTCTCCACCGACCCGCCCTACTACGACAACGTTGGGTATGCGGATCTGTCGGACTTCTTCTATGTGTGGCTGCGGCGCAACGTGGCCGGTGTCTGGCCCGACGAGTGCGCCACGCTCAAAACGCCCAAAGCAGAAGAGATCATCGCAGATCCGGATCGCCATGTTGGGCAGACCGGCGCTGAAGTTCATTTCGAGTCGGGGATGGCGGCGTTCATGGCCGCGGTTGCCCAGCATCAGCCAGCCGGCGCACCTGCCACCGTCTACTACGCCTACAAGGCCACCGAGACCAAGCAAGGCGAGGTTCGCACCACGGGCTGGGAGACGTTCCTGCAGGCTGTATTGGATGCTGGCCTGCAGGTGAACGCCACGTGGCCGATGCGCACAGAGCTGGCCAACCGCATGCGTGGTCTCGGTTCAAACGCCCTCGCCTCCTCGGTGGTGTTGGCCTGTCGGCCTCGGGACGCTTCTGCCCCGTTGGCCACGCGGCGGGAGTTCTCCGGGGCTCTGCGGGCGGAGTTGCCTGAGGCGGTGCGCGTGTTGCAGTCGGGGAACGTCTCGCCGGTGGATCTGGCGCAGTCGGCCATCGGGCCGGGGATGCGGGTGTTCTCCCGCTACGCCAAGGTGCTGGAGGCCGACGGGTCGGCCATGAGGGTGCCGGCGGCGCTGGCGCTCGTCAACGAGGTGCTCGGGGAGATCCTCCACGGCGCCGAGGCCGAGCTCGACGCCCCGTCGCGCTTCGCGCTGGCGTGGTTCGGTTCGTTCGGCTGGAACCCCGCCTCGTCGGGCGACGCCGACAACCTGGCGCGGGCCAAGGGCACGTCGCTCGGCGGGATCGCCGAGTCCGGCATCGGGGAGGCCCGAGCGGGCGAGTTCCGACTGTTCGAGCGGTCGGAGTTGGCCCCGGACTGGACCCCCGCCGGCGACGCCCGCCTCACGGTGTGGGAGGCCACCCAGTACCTGGTGGCGGCCCTCGGGCGTTCCGAGGGCGAGGCGTCGGCGCTGCTGCGCCAACTCGGCGGCTACGGCGACCGCGCCCGGCAACTCGCCTACTTGCTGTACGCCAAGTCCGACGAACAGGGCTGGGCCGCCGAGGCCGCCGCCTACAACACCCTCATCGCCGCATGGCCCACCCTGCGGGCCGCCCACCCGGCAGCCGAGGCCCTCACCCTGCTCTGACCAGTCCCAGTCGGAGGGTGGGCAGAGCGTGGTTACGATGCTCACATGCGGATATGTGTGAGCCTTCCCCCAGATGACGTCGAGTTCCTCGACGACTACGCGCGAACGCAGGGGGCCGGATCCCGCTCTGCTGCGGTGCGCGAGGCGGTCGGCCTGCTCCGTTCCTCCGACCTGGTGTCGGCGTACAAGGAATCGTGGCAGGAATGGACCGACTCGGGCGAGGAGGTCTTGTGGGACGCGGCAGTCGGAGACGGAATCTCCTGATGCGTCGCGGCGAAATCCGGATCGTCGACTTCAACCCCGCCCTCGGGTCCGAGGCGAGCAAGCTTCGCCCGGCGATCGTGGTCAGCAACGACGACTCCAACCGAGCGGTTGAGCACTTGGGGCGAGGCGTCGTGACCGTCGTACCACTGACATCGAACGTCCGACGTGTCTATCCCTATCAGGTGTTCCTTGGTGCGTCGGAGACAGGTCTGCGTTCCGATTCCAAGGCTCAGGCTGAACTGGTGCGCTCGGTGGCGACCGAACGGGTCGGTCGGCGGCTCGGTGTCCTGCCCGTTGACCTATTGGATTCGCTCAACGAGGCTCTCCGGCTTCACTTGGCGCTCTGAGCGGGTGCTGTCGTAGGGGGCGGTCATAATGTCCGCGGCGCGGTCTCGCCCGCGCCGCAGGAGGTCTCCCGCATGGTGATGAGCAACAGCGAGCGCATCGGTCGGGCGCTCGACCTGGTGCGCGACGGGCTGGGCCCGGCCTGCGCGGCTGCCTGGGAGGGGTTCTACGGCCCCGACTGGCCCGGCGAGGTGAACAGGCGGCTGCACAGCCCGGCGGGCAACCCCAGCGCCGGTGATGTGTCGTTCGTGTTCAAGGGTGTGAAGGCCACGTGGGGCGAGGTGTTCGGCCACGGCTTCGGCCCGGCAGTCCGGTCGCTGGTCTTCGAGTTGGCCGAGGTGCGCAACCGTTGGGCGCATCAGGAGCCGTTCAGCAGCGACGACACCGCCCGCGCGCTGGATTCCATGGAGCGGGTGCTCGAAGCGTTCGGCGACACCGCAGAGCGTCACAGGATCCGGGAGCTGCGCCGCGGGCTGATGCGGCAGATGTTCGAGGAGGAGTCCCGCGCGGAGCGTCGTAGGACGGCGGCGAAGCCCACGGAGGGTCAACCTCAGGCGGGTCTGGTGCCGTGGCGGGAGATCGTCGCGCCTCACGCTGACGTGCGGGAGGGTCGTCTGGAGCAGGCGGAGTTCGCCGCCGACCTGTATGAGGTGGTGCAGGGCAGCGCCGACGCAGAGTACGGCGACCCGCGGGAGTTCTTCGCCCGCACCTACCTCACGCAGGGGTTGCGCGACCTCCTGTTGGGGGCGGCGCGGCGGCTATCGGGCGAGGGTGGCGACCCCGTGATCGAGTTGCAGACCAACTTCGGGGGCGGCAAGACCCACAGCATGATCGCCCTGTACCACCTGGCGTCACCGGCGGCGGCCAGCGACCTGCCCGGGGTTGGCGAACTGCTCAGCGAGGCGGGCGTGTCACTCCCGGAGCAGGTTGCGCGGGCAGTGCTGGTGGGCCACGTGATATCCCCGGGCGCGCCGCTGCCCGCCGAGGACGGCATCGAACTGCGCACCATGTGGGGCCACTTGGCCTACCAACTCGGGGGCCGGGACGGCTACGAGATGGTGCGCGCCGACGACGAGGCCGGAACCAACCCGGGTGCGGCGCTGCGGGAGTTGTTCGAGCGGTTCGGCCCGGCGGTGGTGCTGATCGACGAGTGGGTGGCCTACGCCCGCCAACTGCGCGACGGGCACATCGACGGAGCGGACACTGCCGGCGGCGATCGAGACGGCGGCAGCGGTGGGCGGCGCCTGCCCGGCGGCGATTTCGACACGCAGTTCACGTTCGCGCAGGCGCTGACCGAGGCGGCCGCGGCGGTGCCGAACGTGGTGGTGCTGATCACGGTGCCCGCGTCGGACATCGAGGTGGGGGGCGACCGGGGGCGCACGGCGTTGGAGCGGCTGAAGAACGTGGTGACGCGCACGGCGGCGCAGTGGCAGCCGGCGTCGCCGGATGAGTCGTTCGAGATCGTGCGGCGGCGGCTGTTCGATCCGGTCCCGCCGGAGCGGGCGAAGGTGCGTGACGGCGTGGTCCGGGCGTTCAGCGGGATGTACCGGGACGGGTCCGGCGAATTCCCGTCGGGCGTGGGCGAAGTCGACTACCGCAAACGGATGGAGTTGTCGTACCCGATCCATCCAGTGTTGTTCGACCGGCTCTTCGGCGACTGGTCGGCGCTGGACAAGTTCCAGCGCACCAGGGGCGTGCTGCGGCTGATGGCCCTGGCCATCTCGCAGCTCTGGCAGCGCGGCGACCAGTCATTGCTGATCATGCCCGCCAACCTGCCGATGGACTCCGGCACGCTCGTGAGTGAGATGAAGAAATACCTGGAGGAGGGCTGGGACCCGGTCATCAAGTCCGACGTGGACGGCCCGAACTCCCTGCCGCTGCGGATCGACAACGACACGCCGCACTTCGGGCGCCTGTCGGCCGCCCGGCGCGCCGCCCGCACGGTCTACATGGGCTCGGCGCCCCGGCCCGACGCCAAGCGGGGCGTGGACCTGCGCTCGGTGGTGCTGGGGTGCACCCAGCCCGGCGAGCCGCCCGGCCAGTTCGCCGACGCACTGAAGCGGCTGTCGGGCGAGGCGACGCACCTGTACGTGGACGGCAACCAGTACTGGTACTCCCTGCAGCCCAACGTCACCCGGATGGCCGCCGACCGGGCCGCGTCCAACTACACCGACCGCGACGCCGACGACGAAGCCAAACGGAGGCTCAATCGCCAGCGCGACCGGGGGAGCTTCGCCGCGGTGCAGGTGTTCGCCGATGCGCCCGGCGACGTGCCCGACAACGACGACGGCGTGCGACTGGTGGTCCTGGCGCCGGATGCCACCCACTCGACCGGTGACGAGAACTCGCCGGCGGTGGCGCTGGCGGAGCGGATCCTGGCGCAGCGCGAAGGCGGCCCGCGGTTGAACCGCAACATGCTGGTGTTCACGGCGGCGGCGGCGAACCGGCTCGGGGAACTGCGGGCGGCTGCCAGGTCGCACCTGGCGTGGTGCTCGATCGTCGACGACTCCGCATCGCTCGATCTGACAGCACACCAGGCGAGCCAGGCCCGGACCAAGCAGTCCGACACCTCCCAGCAGGTCGACGCCCTGATCGCCGAGACGTTCACCCAGGTGCTGATCCCCACGCAGAAGCCGGGCACCCCCGGCGTGGACTGGCAGACCGCCAGAGCGAGCACCGACGGCGACATCGGCGCCCGCGTGAGCCGCAAGCTCGCCAGCAGCGAAGAACTGATCGCCCGCCTCGGCGGCGTCCGAGTACGCATGGACGTCGACCGCTACGACCTCTGGTCCGGTCGGGGCGACATCTCCGTGCGGGAGCTGTGGCAGACCTACGCCCGCTACCCGTACATGGCCCGCCTGAGTTCCTTCGATGTCCTTACCCACGCCATCAGCGATGGCACCGCCAACATGAACTGGACGCAGGACACCTTCGCCTACGCCGAAGACCACGACGGTGAGAAGTGGGTGGGCATCCAGAAGGCGCAGCATGTCGCGGCGAGTCCCGGCGGGCTGCTCATCTACCCGGACTTCGTGCCGACGCCGGCGCCACCGGCGGACGAGGATGAGCCCAGCGCCGAGGGCGAAAACGGCGACGCAGGTGAGCTGGGCGGCGCCGATGCAACCCGACCAGAGGAACCAGGTCCGGCTACGCCCAGAGCCACGCAGTTCTACGCCCAGTTCGACCTCGACCCAGTCCGCGGAATCAAGCAGCTAGGCCAGATCCTCGAGCACGTCAGCGCTCGCCTCGGGTCCGACCTCGAACTCTCCCTCGAACTCCGAGCCAACAAGCCCGACGGATACGACGACGCCACCCAACGAATCGTCTCGGAGAACGCCACCAACCTCGGAGCAGAGGCAAGCGAGTTCGAGTAGGCGCCGGCGTCGGTCGCAGATGCTGGTCGGTGTGCTGATCGTTGGATTCCGGCCTGCGCCGGAATGACGTCGGGTGCGGGCGCCGGCGTCGGTTGGAGATGCTGGTCGGTGTGCTGGTCGTTGGATTCCGGCCTGCGCCGGAATGACGTCGGGTGCGGGCGCCGGCGTCGGTTGGAGATGCTGGTCGGTGTGCTGGTCGTTGGATTCCGGCCTGCGCCGGAATGACGTCGGGTGCGGGCGCCGGCGGTAGCGGGGTGGGGGAGTCGGCGTGGGGGCGGTCAATCGCAGACGGTGACGCGGGGGACGCAGAGAGCGGGCGGCCCGGGCGTTGGGCTCGGTGGCTCAGCAGGCTCGTCGATGGCCGGCGAAGCGGACGTGGCGGCACCTTCGGGGAGGCGGGGGCCGCCGGCGTGGGGGTCTCCGGGGCGCAGCTCGCCGCGGAACCAGGGGCCGACGATGTAGGGGAATACGTCGGTGAAGCTGCCGTCGCCGTTCTGGATGCGGGTGATGTGGTAGTGGTAGCCCAAGTCGTCGTGGGAATGGCCGTTGAAGGCGTCGAGGGCGTGCGGCGCCCCGTCGTCGAGGCTGATGTCGAACCAGTAGTCCTCGAAGAACGCGCCTGCGGGCACATCAGCGGTGTCGGGTCCCGGGGCGGGCGCCGGCACCGTGCCCGCGCCGGGGTCCAGCGGATGGGACAACAGGCACGTCCGGCGCCCGGCGTCAGCGCACCCTGTTGCCGATCCCACCGTGTCGTAGTCCCGGAGCCTCCAGGAGCTGCGCGCCAGGAGTTCCAGGTCGGCCCAGGGGCCGTGCACCGGGTAGCCGTCGGCGGCGAAGCCGTAGACGGGGGAGTGGCGGGCGCTGTCGTCGCCGAGGTGCAGCGCCAGGCACTCCGGGTAGACGTGCGGCGCCGACTCGTCGGCGGCGGGTCCGGCACAGGAGAACCCGTCGTCGCTCACCGCACCGGGCGCCACGTTGTGCCAGGCGCCCTCGCCGCGGTAGGACCCGCCGCCGCTCCAACCGAGGATGGGGGCGCCGGTCACCCACAGGCCGATCGGCGCCGGACCGGTGGCCACCGGCGCCGACGCGGGGGACGGTTCGAGGGGGAACAGGCCCGCGACGACGTCTCTTCCGCCCGCCTCGTCCGCCACCTTCACGGCTACGAGGGGACCGTCTCCCGCCCGCAGCACTTCCACGGCGGTGGCTCGTACCGCCACCTCGGTCGGCGCCGGTGGCTCGGGTGTGCCTTCCAGCGCTATGAAGTCGCTTGTGTCCGCGGGTTCGTGGTCCTCCAGCAGGTCGAAGTGGTGGTTCCGCCGCCACCACCGTTCGGGCGCCTCGACGCTCGCTGCGGGCAGGGCCTCGGCGGGAACGAGCCAGGCGGACAATAGGGGTCCGCCCGCCCCCCGCTCGCCGGTGCCGGGAGCCCCTGAGGCTGCCGCACAGCCGGCGCCTGCCAGCAGCCCGGCGACGGCGAACACTCGCGAGCCGCGAGCGCAAGAGTCACGGAACCGCAACAGCCGCTTCCTGCCCCGCCGCGAGGCCGGTACACGACCCTCCGATGGCGATGAGCCAGCCGGCCATGGCTCTCACGCTAGTGACCGGCGCCCCCGGATCGGCCCCGCTGCGGACTGATCCGGCGGTCGGACGCCACCCCGGCATCCCTCGGTCACGTGCCTGCGGCCGGGATGTCACCTGCTGCGAGGCGGGGATCTACACTCGCCGCCGGCTGACCGGAGGGAGCGGACCGATGACCGAGAGTGCTCTGCCTGCTGACGAACAGACCTTCAGCGAGGTGCGCGACGGGATGCGCGTCGACTGGGACGTGCCCATCCCGATGGACGACGGCCTGGTGCTGCGCGCCGACGTGTACCGGCCCGACGACGACGGGCGCTACCCGGTGCTGGCGTCCTACGGCCCCTACGCCAAGGGACTGGCGTTCCAGGAGGGTTATCCCAGCGCCTGGAACCGGATGGCCGAAGAGCATCCCGACGTGGTGGCCGGCTCCACGAACAAGTACCAGAACTGGGAGGTCTGCGACCCCGAGAAGTGGGTGCCCGACGGCTACGTGTGCCTGCGCATAGACGCCAGGGGCTGCGGCCGTTCGCCCGGCTACATCGACCACTTCTCGCCGCGTGAGACCCAGGACCTCTACGACTGCATCGAGTGGGCCGCGGTGCAACCCTGGAGCGACGGAAAGATCGGGCTCTCGGGGGTGTCGTACTACGCCATGAACCAGTGGTCTGTGGCTTCCCGGCAGCCGCCGCACCTCGTGGCCATGATCCCCTGGGAGGGCGCCGCGGAGTGGTACCGGGACTCCACCCACCACGGCGGCATCGTCAGCACGTTCTGGGACAACTGGTACGACATGCAGGTCAAGACCGTGCAACACGGCCTCGGCACCCGTGGTTCGACCAATCCCAACACGGGGGAGCTGGTATCGGGTCCGCCCACGCTCAGCGAGGAGGAACTCGCCGCCAATCGCTGCGCCTTCGGCGGCGACATCATCGAGCACGCCTTCGACGACGATTACCACGCCGACCGCTCACCGGTGTGGGACAAAGTGGTGGTGCCGTTCCTCTCCTCGGCCAACTGGGGTGGCCAGGGTCTGCACCCGCGAGGCAACTTCGAGGCCTACACCCGGTCGGCATCACCCCAACGCTGGCTGGAGGTGCACGGCATCGAGCACTGGACCGAGTACTACACCGACTACGGGGTGAGGTTGCAGAAGCGGTTCTTCGGGCACTTCCTGAAGGGAACCGACACGGGCTGGGAGAGCCAGCCGCGGGTGCTCCTGCAGGTGCGCCACATGGATCGCTTCGTCGAGCGGGCCGAGGAGGACTGGCCGATCCCGCGCACCGACTGGCGCCGGATGTACCTGCACGCCAACGGGCAACTGCGCGTCAATCCCTGCGCCAAGACCGAGACGCTCTCCTACGAGGCGACGGGCGACGGGCTGACCTTCCTGACCGCGCCGACGACCGAGGAGACGGAGATCACCGGCCCGCTGGCGGCGAAGCTGTTCGTCTCGTCGTCGACGGTCGATGCCGACCTGTTCGTCGTGTTCCGGGTATTCGACCCCGACGGTGACGAGGTGACCTTCATGGGGGCGGTCGATCCGCACACGCCGATCGCCCAGGGATGGCTGCGGGCGAGTCACCGCAAACTCGATCCCGAACTCTCGCTGCCGTGGCGGCCCTACCACACCCACGCCGAGGCGGATCACCAGCCGCTGGTCCCCGGTGAGATCTACGAGCTGGACATCGAGATCTGGCCCACGTGCATCGTCGTGCCGCCAGGCTACCGGATCGGCTTCAGCGTGCGCGGCCGGGACTACGAGTACGGCGGCGACACCTCGGGCCTCATGCTGTCCAACTTCAAGAACGAGCTACGAGGCTGCGGGCCGTTCCTGCACAACGACCCCCGCGACCGCCCGCCGGAGATCTTCGAGAACGAGGTGACCCTGCACTTCAGCCCCGAGCACCGCAACCACGTCCTGGTCCCGGTCATCCCGCCCGCGTGAGCGGGTCCGGACGGGGCCACCGGTGGCGAGCCCGGCTCTCGCCTGCGTCATCGATTCGGACTTCGCCCCCGGCGTCCCCACCCTCGCGCGAGTCTGGGAAAGTCCGGGCGTCGCTGCCGGTGGCGCTCCGGCGGCCTAGGAATGGCCGCCTGCGCTGGCCCCCGGGATCGTCACCCTCGAGCGGGGTCTTGCGGGCGCCGCTCCGCTCAGCCGGCTGCTTGGGAGCCGCCGTCGATGGGCACCACGGTGCCGGTCATGTAGGCGGCGTCGTCGCTGCAGAGGAACGCCGCCACCGCGGCCACCTCGTCCGGTCTGCAGTAGCGCGCCAGCGGTACCTGGGAGGCGATGATCTCCCGTACTGCGACTGGATCATCGGGGTTCATACCCTGCTCGATGCTTCGGATCATGCGAGTGTCCACGGGCGCCGGTGCCACCGCGTTGACGCGCACGTCGAGTGGGGCGAACTCGAGCGCCGCCGTCCTCGTGAGACCGATGACGGCGTGCTTGCTGGCGACGTAGGCGCCCATTGTCGCAAGCCCGACCGTGCCCAGCCGTGACGCCGTGTTGACGATCGCCCCGCCGCCTGAGGTCGCGATCGCCGGACCCGCGTGCTTGATGCCCAGCCAGACGCCGCGGACGTTGACGTCCATCACGTGGTCGAAGCCGTCGGCGGGGCAGTCGACCAGCGAAGCGATCGGACCCTCGACGCCCGCGTTGTTGAACAGGGCGTCCACTCTTCCGTGAGTATCGAGCGTCGCCGCCACGTAGGCGGCCACGTCGCCGTCGGAGCGGACGTCGGCGGTGACCGTCGTGACCTCCCCGCCTTCGGCGGCTACCGCGGCAGCCGTGGCCTGGAGGTCGCTGCTTGCCAAGTCCACCGCCACGACGCTGGCGCCCTCGGAAGCGAAGCGCCGCGCCGCCGCCCGACCGATGCCGCCGGCCGCCCCGGTGATGATGACGACCCGATCCTCGAACCGTCGAGCCTGACTGTCTCTGCCCATTGACAGATCGTAGTGATCGCGGGACCCATCGCCAGCCGGCCGTCAAAGAGATCGTTGGCGCGCGCGGACAAGGCAGTAGTGTGGCGCGAAGATGCCGCTCGGCCGGCTCTGGGGGCTGTGGAACCTCCACACCGTGGCCCGCACGCACAACGTGCCTGCGGCCGCCCGGGGACGACGGCAGGCGTCCATTCCGAGGAGGAGCGAACATGTCGGACGAAAGCGGCCCGGAATGGTGCGACGTCGGCATCGCGGTGATCAGTCGCACCAACGCGATCGGCGTCGCGGCGATGGCCCGGTTCAATGCCCTCGCGGTCGGCGCACTGAGTTGGATCAACGCGATGGGCGTTGTGACCTTCGGTGCCGTGAACTCGATGGGCCTCGTCGCGATCGGCGGCGTGAACTCGATCGGCCTCGTCTCCATCGGCGGGGTGAACTCGATCGGCCTCGTCGCCATCGGGGGAGTGAACTCGATGGGTCTCGTGGCCATCGGAGGCCTGAGCGTCACCAGCATGCTGTAACCGGTCTCGGGGCGCCGGCGCGTGTCGGCGCGGAATCCCGGCCGGTCGTGCGGTCCGCCGCGCCCGCGCGGCCGTCGTCCGGCGGCGTCCGGTTGCGGGCTCTCTCCGGCCGAGCCGTCCCGGCTCCTCAGCCGTCGCCGAAACGGGCTGCGAACCAGGCCTTGGCCCGCACCAGCTCGGGGGCGCTGCTGCCGAGGCGCTCCGGCCAGGCCCCCTCCGGCCGCTCCACCGGCCCGGCCTCCACGGCCACGCGGCAGCGCTCCTCCAGGTACCACAGGCGCGTGGCGGCCTCCAGCAGGTCCGCTCCGGTGGCCACGCCGCCGTTGGCCAGAAGCAGCATCGACTTGTTCCCGCCCAGCGTGGCCGCCATGCGGTCGCCCGACTCGAGCGTGGTGATGAGGGCCAGGTCGTGGTGGACGGGCACTGTCTCGCCGGCCAGGCCGCCCATGCCGTGCAGGAGCGGGACCGGTTCGCCGCGCACGCCCCAGGCCGCCATGGCCGCGCCGTGGCCGCGGCAGACGGCGCCGACGTCGGGGCGCGCCCGGTAGATCCCAGCGTGGATGACGATCTCCAGCGGCTTGCCCGCAGGCGCGTCGATCGCCTCGCCCTCATCGTCGACGGTGAGGATCTCCTCGGCGGTGTGCGCGAGCAGGGGTGACGTGGATGTCATCAGGAAGCCGCCGCCATCGAGCCGCGCCGAGGCGTGGCCGAACCCCTCCACCAACCGGGCGGCCGCCATCATCCGCGCCGTCGCCGACACCTCGGCCTTGAGTCGTTCAATCTCGGAGTTCATCGCCCGCTCCCTACGCCGTCGGACCGAGGCGAGACTCTATTCCGTCAAGACCTGACAATCTTGACGAACGATCGCCGCCATCGGCCGATTCTCGTCCAAGATCAAGATCTCCTGAACGTGCCGACCGGCGCGACCCGGCTCGGGTGCGGTACCCTGCAACCAATCAAGGTACCTCTGATACGCGGTTAGCCATGTAATTGGCTAGGATCCCCCATCCGGACACAACATGACTACAAATACAACGAACTTGCTGACAGTGGCCGAACTTTCAGTTCTCGACAGCCAGGGTGTGCGCGGTGAGTTGATCAGGGGGGTGCTTACCGAGATGACGCCGGCAGGGCAGGAACACGGCGAGATCGTCACGAATCTCGTTGCGGCGCTGTTCAATTTCGTCAAGCCCCGCAGGCTGGGCCGGTTGACGGCCTCCGATGCCGGCGTCTGGTTGGAGCGGGACCCCGACACCGTGCGCGAGCCGGACATCGCCTACTTCTCCGCGGAGCGGATGCCGCCGGGGGTCCGTGTGACCGGCTATTCCGAGATCTCGCCCGACCTCGTCGTGGAGGTCGCCTCGCCGGGTGACAGTCGCCGGGAAGTCCGTGACAAGGCGCGGATGTGGCTGAGCCACGGCGTGCGCCTGGTGTGGGTGGTGGATCCCGACAACCGCACGGTGGATGTGCACCGCCCAGGCAACCCGGTCGTAGCGCTCGCCGCCGGCGACGCCTTGGACGGCATGGACGTACTCCCTGGCTTCTCCTGCCCCGTTAGCACCGTCTTCGACACATAGCCGCACCCTCACGCCGCAATCGAGCGGAGGGGAATCAAGGGTCTGCCGCTCAACTCTTGATCCGTCGTCCGCTGGTGGAGCGCGCCATCGGGGCGCGGGCGCCTCTCAGTAGCGGGTGATCTCGATCATGTTGCCCCACGGGTCGCGGAAGAAGATCTGCCGGTCGGCGGCCGGCGAGTTGGGCAACTCCCACCACTCCACGTCCGCCTCGGTGAGTTCGTCGGTCATCTCCTCGAGGTCGTCGACGAGGAACGCCAAGTGCCCATCGTTGGGTCGCAACTCGGCAGCGTCGTTCCGCGTGAAGCCGCCGGTCGTGAGATGGACCGGTGTGCCACCGGCGTCGAACCAGGCGCCCGGGAACCCGAAGTCGGGTCGGGGCAATGGCTCCAATCCCAGCAGGTCACCGTAGAACCACACTGCCTTTTCGATGTCGCCCACGCAGAGGCTGCCGTGATCCAACTTCGTCAGCTTCGCCATGATGACCTCCTTGTTCGGATCGTGCTTGTTCGGATCGTGCCGTTCGTGCTGTGCGTTTGCTCGGTGGTGATTGTCCCGCCGGGCGTTGCCGGCTCGTGGCGCTCGGCGGCCGCCGGTCTACTCGAACTCGATCGTCTTCGCCGGGAGACCGAGGGCGAGCTTGCCGACCGTCTCCAGGCAACGCTCGTTGGACGGCGGCATGACGAGGCCGGCCATGGCGTCGCGGAGGTAGCGCTCCATCGGGATGGAGCGGGCGAGGCCGCGGCCGCCCAGCAGGCGCATCCCCGAAGTCGTGATGGAGTGCGCGGCCTCGGTGGCGAGGTACTTGGCCTGGTTCAGCACGTAGGTCAGGGCCTCCGTGTCGAGCTCGCCGCTGAGGTACCCCAAAGTGTCGCGGGCACGGCGAGCGGCCTCCAGCTGCATGGACAGCTTGCCGATCTCCTGCCACGTGAAGGGATCCTCGCTCCGGGGCGGGCTGCCGTCCGAGCGGGGCGCCCGCATGGTGTTGACGCAGTACTCGAACGCCGCCTCCGCGATGCCGATGTACACGGCGGTGTACCCCACCGACCAGATGCTCATGTTCTGGCCCAGGATCCCCCCGACCTCGCCGACCACGTCCTCGGGTTCGATGCGGACGTTCCGGAAATCGATCGAGTTGGAGGCTGTGCCGCGCATCCCCAGGGTGTCCCAGTCATCGAGGATCGTGATGCCCTCGCGCCCGGCGGGGATGAGCACCGTCAGCAGGCCGTCGGCGAGGCTCTCGGCGCCCTCCAGGAAACTCCACGTGAAGTAGTAGGTGGCGCCGGTGGAGAGCGAGCAGAAGATCTTCCGCCCGGTCAGGCGGTAGCCGTCGCCGTCGCGCTCGATGTGGGTGCGGACCCGGCCCTTGTGGCGGAACGAGATGCCGGGCTCGCTGGTGATGGAGGAGAACACGGCGCCGTCGGTCACCACCTCGCCGAAGTAGCGCTCCTGCTGGGCCGGCGTGGCGATCTGGCGGAGGAAGAACAGGATCGCCGAGTGCATGTTGAACGTCAGACCCGTGCTGGCGCAGCCCTGGGCGATCTTCGACAGGACCGTGGCGTAGGTGAACGAGTCCGCCCCGATGCCGCCGAAACTCTCGGGCACCATCAGCGCCAGCAGGCCGCTGGCGCGTAGATCGTCGTAGTTCTCGAACGGGAACCGGTTCTCCCCGTCGACCATGGCGGCCCGGGGGCCGAAGGCGTCGCGGCTCAGCTCCTCGGCGATGTCCACCCACTTGCGGTGGCGCTCGGGCACCTTGAACGGGGACACCTTGGGTTCCATGCCCCAATCCTAACGATGGCCGGCGCGGCCTTGCCCCGGCCTCCCCTCCCCGGTTGTCGGTCTGTCCGGTGGGAGCAGCCGGTGGGCGTCGGCGGGAGCGTCTGGCGAAATCGCTCCGCCGGCCGTCCCCCCGGCGTCCCCTCCCTCGGTTCTCTGCGGCTATCTCTCTCCGATGGCGGGTCGGGAACTTTCTTCCTCACCGCGACGTCTGAGTAGCAATCGAACGCGCAGAGCGCGCGCAGAGCAAGGAGGGAAGATCATGCAACAGCTCGACACGAAGCCACGGATACGAGCCCGACTCCGGACCGTCGCCGGCGCTGCTGTCGTGGCGGCTCTGCTGGCGACGGCCTGCGGTTCGGGCGCGGACGAGACCTCGGCCGCGCCCCCACCCGCCGCCTCGCCTGCGCCCGAACCGGCCGCCCCGGCGCCTCGGCGAAGCCTCTCGGACTCTCCGCCGCCGGCTCCCCCGCCTGCTGCCGACTTCGAGGTGCACGCGGAGCCTCCGCCGCCGGCCACGGTGGCTGTGCAGGCGCTCCCACCCCCGGCGGAGCCTGCGCCGGCGCCTCCGCCGCCGGCGATCGTCCTACCAGTGGAAGCGCTGGAGGAGGCGGAGGCTGCCGCCGCTCCGGCGCAGGCGGAGGGTGCGCTGGCCCAGGCTCAGGCGGCCGCCGACGTCGCCCGCGGCCAGCCCGCCCCGCCGCCCGCACCGGAGTCCGCGCCGGCGCGGACCCGGGCGTCGGAGGAATCGGCCTGGGGCTCGGTCGAGCCGACCCGGCCGGGCGAGTGTTGGGGGTGCTCGTCCAACATCTTCCGGGACTACGGCGTGAACCCGTTCGTGGACACGCTCCGCGATCCGCTCTCCACCTTCGCCCTCGATGTGGACACCGCCTCCTACGTGGTGACGCGCAACCATCTGGATGGCGGCGTGCTGCCCCCGATGGAGGCCGTGCGAGTGGAGGAGTTCGTCAACTATTTCGACGGCGGCTACGAGCCGGAGTGGGACGAGTTCGCCATCCACATGGAGGCGGCCCCCTCGCCGTTCTCCCGCGACGGCTACGTGCTGCTGCGCGTCGGCGTGCGTGCGCCCGATGTCCTCGCCGACGTCGTCATCCCCGACAGCGTCATCGTGGTCATGGACCGGTCGGGCTCCATGGGCGAGCAGGCCGGCTACGGCGGGGAATGGCTCGATCGGATCCAACTGGCACACGAGGCCGTGGACCTGCTGCTGGACGGCCTGCCGGACGGCACCCGCGTCGGCATCGTGTCCTACGACGACCGGGTCGCCACCGTGGTCGAACCCACCGGCGTGGCCGGCAACCGGGACCGCATCATGCGGCGGGTCCGTGACGAGGTCTACCCCCGAGGCAGCACCAACGCCGGGGCCGGCCTGGAGCGCGGTTTCGACCTGGCCGTGGACGAGGCCCGCCGGGGACTTGAGGTGCTGGTGATGCTGCTCTCCGACGGTGTCGCCAACGTGGGCGCCACCCGCACCGACCAGATCCTCCGGGACATCGGCGACCGCGGCGACATCGGCCTGACCACCATCGGCGTGGGCCTCGGGCCGTTCAACGACGTGCTCATGGAGCAACTGGCCAACTCCGCCGACGGCACCTACCACTACATCGACAGCACCCACGAGGCGCGGCGCATCTTCGGCTCCAACATCGTGAGCCTGCTGGCGCTGGCGGCCCGCGACGCCAAGATCCAGGTGGAGTTCAACCCCGACACCGTGATCTCGTACCGGCTCCTGGGCTTCGAGAACCGCGACGTGGCCGATGAGGACTTCCGTGACAACACTGTGGACGCCGGCGAGGTGGGTCTCGGGCAGAGTTCCACGGCCCTCTACGAGTTGGAGCTGGCGGGACGCTCCCGGGACAGGAGCAGCCGGGACTGGCTGGCCACCGCCACCCTGCGCTACCAGCGGCCCCGCCGGGGCTCGATCACCGAAATCGAACAGAGCGTCACGGGCGCCGAGATCGCCCGCTCGTTCGCCTCGGCAAGCCCCCACTTCCGCTTGGCTGCCGTGGCGGCGGAGTTCGCCGAGGTGCTGCGCCGCAGCCCGTTCGTGGAGCACCGGGACGCCGACATGGCCGTGCTGGTGAACGAGGCCTGGTATGCCTCCGACGACCTGCGCCGCGACCGGGACGCCGAGGAACTGGCCCAGCTGATCGAGGACGCCCGCCGCCTCAGCCGCTAGCTGACAACCCGAGAGGTTGTCACACCTAGCCGCCCACCTCACCAGCCACTGATCCAGCCCTCCAGGAGTCCGTACGGCTCGGTGCCGTCCTCCCCGGGTCGGTGGCGGAGCACGTCGAAGTCGGCGCCGGCGTCGGCCTGCAGGACGTGCTCGAGGTAGATGCTGCCGTAGCCGCGCCGGAAGGGCGGTTCGGGCAGTGGCCGTGCGTCCAGCCGCCGTGCCACCTCAGCCGGCTCGACGCACAGGTCGAGGCGCCTCGCCGCGTTGTCCAGCACGATCTCGTCGCCGTCGTTGACGGCGTGCAGCGGTCCGCCGACGGCGCTCTCGGGGGCGACGTGCAGCACGACGGTTCCGTAGCCCGTGCCGCTCATCCGGGCATCGGAGATGCGGACCATGTCGGTGACGCCCTGTTCCAGCATCTTGCGGGGGATCGGCAGCATGCCCCATTCGGGCATCCCCGGCGCGCCCTTCGGTCCGGCGCCTCGAAGCACCAGGATGCTGCCGGCCTCCACAGGCAGGTCCGGGTCGTCGATACGGGCGAGCAGGTCGTCGATGCCGTCGAAGACGACGGCGGGCCCGCGGTGCTGCAGCAGTGCCGCCGATGCGGCGCCGGCCTTGATGACCGCCCCATCCGGCGCCAGCGTGCCGTGCAGCACGGCCAGCCCGCCCGACGGCAGCAGCGGTTCGTCCAGGGGCCGGAGCACGTCCCGGTCCCAGACCTCGGCTCCGGCGATGTTCTCGCCCAGCGTCCGGCCCGTGACCGTGAGGGCGTCCAGATGCAGCAACGGCGCCAACTCGCTCAGCAGCGCCGGGACGCCACCCGCCCGCTGCAGATCCTCGAACAGGTGCTCGCCTGCGGGCTGGATGTTGGTCAGCACCGGGGTCCGCGCCGCGATGCCGTCGAACCGCTCGAGGGGCAGTTCGATCCCGAGCCGCCCGGCGAGGGCGATGAGGTGCAGGACGGCGTTCGTGGAGCCGGCCACCGCGGCGAGCACCGTCACGGCGTTCTCCAGGGCCTCGAGCGTCAGGACGGTCGCCGGGCGGAGCCCCTCGCGGGCGATCTCGACGGCCCGGCGCCCGGTGTCCTCGGCGAGTGAGCCGCGGCGCGCGTCGGCTGCCGGCACCGCCGCCGAACCGGGCAATGACATACCTAACGCCTCGGTGAGAGTGGCCATCGTGGAGGCGGTGCCCATCTCGCTGCAGTGGCCCACGCCAGGCCGTGTCGCAGCCTCCAACTCGGCGTACTCGGTCTCGGACATCCGTCCGGCCCGAAGATCGTCGGTGTAGCGCCAGATGTCGGTACCGGCGCCGATGCGCTGCCCCCGGAAGTTTCCCGGTTGCATCGGCCCGCCGGTGAGTGAGATCGCCGGCACGCCGGCGCTCGCGGCGCCCATGAGTTGCGCCGGGACCGTCTTGTCGCACCCGCCGACGAGCACGACCGCGTCGAGGGGGCTGGAGCGGATCATCTCCTCGATGTCCATCGACATGAGGTTCCGGTAGAGCATCGTCGTCGGCTTCATGAGCATCTCGCTGAGCGAGATGGTGGGGAACTCCAGAGGCAGTCCCCCGGCCTGATGCACGCCGCGCTTGACCCCTTCGACCAGCGCCCCGAAATGGAGGTTGCAGTTGACCAACTCCGAATGGGAGTTGGCGATGCCGATGACAGGGCGTCCCGAGATGGACGCCTCCGACAGCCCCTCCGAGCGCAGCGCCGTGCGGTGCAGGAACCCGAACAGGTCCCGGGGTGCGAACCAGCGGGCGCTGCGCAGCGAGACGGGCACTTCACGGCTGGCGGCCATCGCCGGCTCACGCTAGAACATTCCGGACCATCGGAATCCGTCGGCGGCGAGGGGTGTCGGTGGTTCGACGGTGTTGCCGGCGGACCGGCGGGGGAGATGAACCCATGGGTGATCAGCGGCTCGAGGGACGGCGTTGCCTGGTGACGGGAGCGGTCGGCGGCCAGGGCGCCGCGGTCAGCCGGCGGTTCGCCGCCGAGGGCGCGTCGCTCGCCCTGACCGATCTGGACGACGAGCGCGTGCAGGCGCTCGCCGCGGAGCTGCGTGACGGTGGGGCGACCGCGGTGGGAGTGGCGGCCGATGTGACCGACGAGGCGCAGGTGGCGAGCGTCGTGGCTGCGGCGGTCGATGCGCTGGGCGGGCTGGACGTGCTCTACAACAACGCCGGCGTTCTGCTCACCGACGCCGACCGCCCCAGCGAGGATCTCGAGCGCAGCACCTGGGACCAGGTTCTGGCCATCAACGCCACGGGCGTGTTCCTGTTCTGCAAGCACGCCCTGCCGCACCTGCTGGAGGCGGCACCCGGCTCGGTGATCCTGAACGTCGGATCGGTGGCCTCGTACCGGGGCGACGCCCATTTCCACGCCTACGCCGCCAGCAAGGGCGCGTTGCTGGCCTACACCGTCTCGCTGGCGCAGAACTACGGCCCGCGCGGCCTGCGGGCGAACATCATCTGCCCGGGGTTCGTGGAGACCCCGATGGTCTCGACGTTCCTGGAGGATCCCGAGTTGGTCGCCTCGGTCACGGGTGTCACCGCCCTGCGCCGCATGGGCAAGCCGGCGGAGATCGCCGCCTACGCCGCCTTCCTGGCCTCGACCGAAGCCGCCTACGTGACCGACTCGGTCGTCACCATCCACGGGGGCCTCGCCAAGTGAGCCCTCGCCGGGCGCGTTGCGGTTCGATCCGTCGCCGGGGCGACGGGGGAGGAGGATCCTGATGGCCAGGCTCGACGGCAGTGTCAGCATCGTGACCGGTGCCGGGCGCGGTATCGGTCACGCCATCGCCACACGGTTCGGCGCCGAGGGAGCGGTCGTCGTGGCCGCCAACCGGAACGAGAGTGAGGGCGAGGCCGTCGTCGCCGAGATCGTCGCCGCCGGGGGCGAGGCCGCTTTCGTCCGGACGGATGTCCGAGTGCTCGAGGATTGCGAGCGGCTCGTGTCCGAGACCGAGTCCCGCTACGGGCGGATCGACGTGCTCTGCAACAACGCCGGCGTCGGGATCCTGCGCACGGTGGAGGAGACCTCTCTCGACGACTACGACTACATCATGGACACCAACGTGCGGGGTGCCTTCTGGTTGACGAAGCACGCCGTCGGGGGCATGGTTCGGCGCGGTTCGGGCTCGATCATCAACCTGGCCTCGGTGGCCAGCTTCGTGGGCTTCGAGAACGACGCCGCCTACTGCGCCTCCAAAGGGGCGCTGCTGATGTTGACCCGGCAGGTCGCTCTCGAGTATGCGGCCGATGGTGTGCGGGTGAACGCCATCTGCCCCGGTTTCATCGAGACGCCGGAGATGCACCACTACTGCGAGCAGCAGCCCGACCCCGAAGCGGCACGTGCCGCCTGCGACGCCGCCCACCCCATGGGTCGAGTCGGCCGGCCCGACGAGGTCGCCGCCGCGGCGGTCTTCCTCGCCTCCGACGAGTCCTCCTTCGTGACCGGTGCCTCACTCGTCGTCGACGGCGGCCTGCTGATCCGCTGACCTCCGCAGCGCCTCAGCCCGGGAGCGGCACGACGGGCAGCACGCCCGGCATCTCGATGAAGCCCGCCAGCCGTTGCACCCGCTCGGTCCACCGCCAAGCGGAGTTGGGCGACCCCATCGACTACCTGTCGCTCGACGAGGTCGCCCGCTGGCTCGCCGCCCTGCCCACTCGCTGCACCCTCTCGCACTACCGCGGCCGCCAAGGCCGCGAGATCGACCTCATACTCGAAGCGAGCGATGGCCATTTGGCCGCCGTCGAAGTCAAGGCCACCACCTCCCCCGCCCTCGAACACCTCGACAACCTTCGCTGGCTCCGCGACAGACTCGACGGCGCCGACCCCGGCGCCTTCCGGACCGGCATCCTGCTCCACACCGGAGCCCACTCCGCCACCCTTGACGACCGGCTCCACCTGCGCCCCGTCAACACCCTCTGGTCCGGACAGTGCGGCAAGCTCTCGTGGCGGACACCTATTCGCTGACGCTCTGACGACAAGGCCCGCTGAGCCACGGCGTGAGCCGACCGCTCTACCTTGAGTCCGCTGCGCGCTCGATGCGCATCAGCAGCGCTGCCGAGGGGGTGACCTTGCCGTTCAGATACGTGCTGAGCCGTGACGCGCTGGTGCCCACCGATGCCGCGAATTCGGCATTGGTCGTTCCGGCCCGCTCGACGGCGGCTCGGACGCGGGCCACCACAGCGGCCCGGTCGGCGCGCTCGGCCTCCTTGCGGGCATGCCGGATCGCCGACGCGAAGAGCGTGCTGACGCCGTCGGGGTCGCGGTAGCCGAGGTAGCGCTCGACCCGCCGGGCCACGGGCCCCCACGGCGACCGCCGGATCTCCGCGAAGATGGGTCGCCAATCGGGGACCAGGCCGCGGTCGATCGCGGTCACCAGCGCCTCGTAGGGCCAAGTCCCCACGTCGTCGCCTGCCTCTGCGTCGACGTTGCGGAACCGGAGTCCGCTCATGCCGCACCGCTCAACCGCAGAGCCAACGTCTGGCACACCTCCACCACGTCGGACCAGCGGTGCCACCGCGGTTCGAGGCCCTTGTAGCGGGGCAGTTCGTCGATCACGTCGGTGTCGCGCGGCGACGGCTCGGCGAGCGCGATCACCAGCGAGGTCAGGACCGACGCCGGATCGTCGGACCGGTCGGCGTAGTAGTCGTCGATGTCTCCGAGCACGCCGACGGCCGCATCCTCGCCGATGTGCTCGACGAGCGCGACGACGTCGAGGAAGTCGCGCACCACGTTGCGCTGCACGACCAGGAAGGCCTTGACCCGCAAGGCTTCCGCCTCTGTCGGCACCACGACGACGGCGCCGGGGCCGACCGCGGCCTCGACCGTTTCGAGCGGGCGAGTCCGACGCATCTGGCGAAGCCCGGCCTCGATCCCGTCGAGGCTCCCCATAATGGTGAACGGCGGCTTCGAGGCGCGGACCGACGTCGCCCACCCCTCAGTCGCTTCCACCGCCTCCAGGACCGCCTCGTACCGGTCTACCAGATCGGCGAGAACGTGGTCGTGGTCGAGCGAGTCACGATGCCCGGCGTGCAGCGCCGCGGCCGATCCTCCCACCAGGACCGCATCGGGGACGACCGACTGCAGGCGCGCCGCCGACTCCATCACCCGCCGCAGTCTCGGGCTCATCCCGCTCACGCCGCTTATCATAACCGATAAGCAGCAACCGGAGTCGAGGCGATGTGTGGCTCGTCGACTTCGGTGCGGCTCCCGAGGGCTGTGCAGTTCCAGCTCGCCGTTCCGTCGGATCAGCTCCTCGTAGCGTGGAGTGGGAGGTGGCTGGTGCCGCGTCGCGGCGGTCGGTAGAGTGGTGGCAATGCAGCATGCGCCGATCGCCCGAGTTCTGCGGTGCCCCGAGGTTGAGCGGGAGGCGCTCGCCGGCGGCACTGGCAGGGCTGACGTGAACCTGCGGGGGGGGGGGGGTCCTTCGCTGCGTCGTGGTGACGGGTAGGTTCGTGGGCGGGATCAGCCGGCGCCTCGCGGGCCGCCTC